>CAYMDD010000131.1:0-5483 GCA_964389045.1 uncultured Rickettsiales bacterium | reverse complement strand
GTTCCAGGGCGAGCGCGAGATGGCGGCGGACAACAAACTGCTCGGCCAGTTCGATCTGGTCGGCATCCCCTCCGCCCCGCGCGGCGTGCCGCAGGTGGAGGTGACGTTCGACATCGACGCCAACGGCATCGTGAACGTCTCCGCCAAGGACAAGGCGACGGGTAAGGAGCAGCAGATCCGCATCCAGGCCTCCGGCGGCCTCTCGGACGCCGACATCGACAAGATGGTGAAAGACGCGCAGGCCAATGCCGAATCGGACAAGAAGCGCCGCGAAGGGGTGGAGGTGAAAAACCAGGCCGAGGCGATGATCCACTCCGCCGAAAAAACGCTGAAAGATTTAGGCGACAAGGCGCCCGCCGACCAGAAGCAGGCGGTGGAGCGCGATATTGCCGCCTTGCGCGAGGTGGTGGATAGCGGCGATAAAGCTCGGATCGAGCCGAAGCTCCAGGCCTTGACCGAATCGGCGATGAAGCTGGGCGAGTTCCTCTACAAGGAAGGCCAGGCGGATGCGTCCGGCGCGGCAGGCGCAGGCGGCGAGCCTTCCGCTTCCGGCGATTCGGGCGAAACCATCGTGGATGCCGACTACGAAGAGGTGGACGAGAGCAAGCGGAAACAGGGATAGTAGCTTTGTAGGTTGGTCGTCTGTCGTCTATCGTTGTATGACGTAATCGACAGATGACAAACGACTAACGACCGACAGACAATATGGCCACCAAACAAGATTTTTATGAGCTGCTCGGCGTTGCCAAAACCGCCAGCCAGGATGAGCTGAAGAAGGCGTATCGCAAGCTCGCCATGCAGTACCACCCGGATAAGAATCCGGGCGACAAGCAGGCCGAGCAGAAATTTAAGGACATCAGCCACGCCTATGACATCCTGAAGGATGAGCAGAAGCGCGCCGCGTACGACCGCTTCGGCCATGCCGCGTTCGAAGGGGGGGCGGGCGGCGCGGGCGCGAACCAGGGATTCGATTTCACCTCCAGCTTCGCCGACATCTTCGACGATCTCTTCGGCGGTGCGCGGGGCGGCGGCAGGGGCGGCGCTTCCATGCAAGGCGCGGATTTGCGCTACAACCTCTCCATCTCGCTGGAAGATGCATATAAGGGGAAGCAGGAAAGCATCCGCATCGCCACCTCCGCCGCGTGCGATATGTGCAGCGGCTCCGGCGCGGAAAAAGGCTCGAAGCCGGAGGTCTGCCCCACCTGCAACGGCGCGGGTAAAATCCGCAGCAGCCAAGGCTTCTTCACCATGGAAAGGCCGTGCGCCACCTGCCAGGCTACGGGCAAGATCATCAAGAACCCCTGCAAGAACTGCGCGGGTTCCGGCAGGGTGAAGAAGGAAAAAACCCTCTCCGTCACCATTCCCGCGGGCGTCGAGGAAGGCACGCGCATCCGCTTGGGCGGGGAAGGGGAAGCGGGCGCCAGAGGTGCGCCTCCGGGCGACCTCTATATTTTCTTAAGCGTCAGGGAGCACAAGCTCTTCACCCGCGAAGGCGCGGATCTGCATTGCCGCATCCCGCTGGCGATGACGACGGCGGCCTTGGGCGGCTCCATCGAAGTGCCGACCTTGTCGGGCGGCAGGGTGAAGGTGACGATTCCCGAAGGCACGCAGAGCGGCCACCAGTTCCGCCTGCGCGGCAAGGGCATGCCGGTGCTGCGCAGCTCGTACAAGGGAGACATGTATATCCATGTGCATGTGGAAACGCCCGTCCGCTTAAGCAAGAAGCAGAAAGATCTGCTCAAGGAGTTCGGCGGCGAAAAAGGCCACAGCCCCGAATCGGAAAGCTTCTTCGGCAAGATGAAGGAATTCTGGGACGATCTAAGGGAGTAGCCAGCCGCCGGACGGTGCCGCGCCGAATACCGGAACAACGGAGGCGGAAACAGGCCCTTCGGAAAGGCTTTCCATGCCGGACAAAGCGTAATACCGCGCCCTTCGCAGATCGAGCACCGCGTTGGTGATATTTTTAAAATCGCCCACCCCTTTGCCGAGCGACTCTGCAGCCGCTTCAAGCGAACGGCCTGAATGCAGAAAGCGGGACAACGTGGAGGCCGCATCCGCAAGTGCAGGCTGATGCTCTCTTGCATCAATACTTGTCTTCCAGGCGGCGCTTGCGGCTTTGGAGAGTGCCGACCGCTCTGAGGTCAGCAGAAGCAGCCAGCTGGTGGGCTTGGCTGCCCAGGACGGCGTTACCGCGCCGAAGAGCGCCGCCACGCCGGCGGCGATGGATTGGAAAAGAGTGCTCATAAAAACAGGATAGCAGTATCTTAGCGCATTTTCCCGTGATGATTTGGTGACATGCAGAATGTCTAAATCATGACGACATCAACAAGCTGATAAACAAAAACAAATATAAAATTCGACAACGTATTCTTCTTGAAGGCGGTTGAAAGGCTTTTTATGTCGTGCCATAAAACGGCATGAAGCTCGCTATTACCGGATGCCTAGGCCGCATGGGGCGAACGCTGGTGGAAGCCGTTACGGCATCCCCCGCGCTCACGCTTGCCGCCGTCAGTGTGCAGGAACGAACGGAGGCGGAAGCCGCGCGGGCGCTGGTGGGGCAGGGTGTGTTTGTCACGCAAGATACGCGCGCGCTGGTGGAGGCCGCCGATGCCGTTATTGATTTCACCGTGCTGGAATACAGTCTCGGCATCGCGGCGGAAGTAGCCGCTCAAGGTAAAATCCACATTCTCGGCACCACCGGATTCACGGACATTCAGCAGGCGCAGCTCTCGCAATGCGCCAAGTCCGCGCGCATCGTGCAGTCGGGCAATTTCTCCATCGGCGTGAATGTGCTGGCGCGGCTGGTGGAGCAGGCGGCGGCGCGTTTGAGCGAGGAATACGACATCGAAATCCGCGAGATGCACCACCGCCATAAGATAGATGCGCCGTCCGGCACGGCGCTGCTCTTGGGCGAAGCGGCGGCGGCGGGGCGGGGGGTAAGCCTTAAAGATGCGCGCCGCCATTACGGCGAGGGCAGGATCGGTGCGCGGGAAGAGGGCACGATCGGCTTTTCCGTCCAGCGCGGCGGCGGCGTGATCGGCGACCATGAGGTGACGTTCGCGGGCGCGCAGGAGATGATAATGCTTTCGCACCGCTCCTTCTCCCGCGGCATCTACGCGCAAGGGGCGATCAAAGCCGCGCTCTGGGCGAAGGATAAGCCGCCGGGGCTTTATTCCATGCACGATGTGCTCGGATGAGGCAAATGCCTCTTTAACGTTAAAAGCCGCCGCTGCACACGGCGTGTTAATACCGACAACGCTTAAATGCGAGAAAAACGCGATAGGAATTCGCCCATGAAGAAAAAAAGCATTTTCGTCACCTTCGCGGAGCGCACCGCCGCCTGGGCGGGCAGCGCGCATGCATTTTTACTGGCCGCCGCTGTCATCGTGATCTGGGGGGTGAGCGGCCCCATGTTCGGCTTTTCCGACACGTGGCAGCTGGTCATCAACACCGGCACCACCATCGTCACCTTCCTGATGGTATTCCTGATTCAGAACACGCAGAACCGCGACATCAAGGCCGTGCATTTAAAGCTCGATGAGCTGATCCGCGCCACCGAGGGCGCGCATGTGGTGCTGCTCAACATGGAGGAGCTGGAAGAGCACGAACTGGAAGCCATCCGCGCGAAATACTGCGAAATCGCCGCCGAAGGCAGAAAACGCATGCGCAAGGGCGGCACGGACACGGATATTCCCGATATCGCGCTGGAGGGGGATTTTTTGAAGCAAAAATAATTAGCGCTGCTCCCGCGTCCTTAAAAACTTCACCTCCGGGAAATCCTGCTGGATGCGGCCTAGATGCCAGTCGTTCGGGGCGAGGTAGGCGAGGGAGCCGGTATAATCCTCCGCCAGATTGTGCAGGTTTTTCTCCGTGAAGCGCTTGAGGATGCCAGAGTCCTCGCACTGCACCCAGCGTGCGGTGGTGTAGGACACGGCATCGAAGCTGCCCCTGACGCCGTATTCGCCCGAGAGGCGCGAGGCGATCACGTCGAACTGCAGCGGCCCCACCACGCCGATGATCCAGGAAGAGCCATCGAGCGGCTTGAAGATCTGCGATGCGCCTTCCTCCGAGAGCTGTTCGAGAGCGGATTTCAGCTGCTTGGCTTTGAGCGGGTCGTTGAGCTTGACGCGCTGGAACACTTCCGGCGCGAAGCTGGGGATGCCGCTGAACTGGAGCTTCTCGCCTTCCGTCAGCGAATCGCCGATCCTCAGAGCGCCGTGGCCGGGGATGCCGAGGATGTCGCCCGGCCAGGCTTCCTCCGCCAGCTCGCGCTCACGCGCCAGGAACAGCACCGGGTTGTTTAAGGAAAGCGTCTTGCCGGTGCGCACGTGCAGCACCTTCATGCCGCGCGTGTAACGGCCTGAGCAGATGCGCACGAAGGCGATGCGGTCGCGGTGGTTCTTGTCCATGTTGGCTTGAATCTTAAACACGAAGCCGGTGAAGGCGGATTCCTCCGGGCTGATAGCGCGCGGCTCGGCGGCCTGCACGCGCGGGGAAGGCGCAACATCGCACAAGGCTTCGAGCAGCTCCTTCACCCCGAAATTATGCATAGCGCTGCCGAAGAACACCGGCGTCACATGCCCCTCGCGGTAGTGTTCAATGTTAAAAGGCGGATAAACGCCCTTGACCATCGCCACCTCCTCGCGGAACTTTTCCAGCTCGGCGGCGGGGATGTGTTTGTTCAGCTCCGGGTCATCGGCGCCGCTGAAAGTGATGCCCGCCTGGATTTCTCCGCCATGGCCGGGGTCGAACAGATAGAGCGTATCGTTGAGCAGGTTGAAGCACCCCCTGAACCGCTCGCCCATGCCGATCGGCCAGGTGATCGGGCGCACGTCGAGCGCGAGCGTCGATTCGATTTCATCCAGCAGCGCGAACGGCTCCTTGGTTTCCCTATCCATCTTGTTGATGAAGGTGATGATGGGCGTATCGCGCAGGCGGCACACCTCGAAGAGCTTCAAGGTCTGCGCCTCGATGCCCTTTGCGCCGTCCAGCACCATCACGGCGGAATCGACGGCGGTCAGCGTCCGGTAGGTGTCCTCCGAGAAATCCTTGTGGCCGGGCGTATCCAGCAGGTTGACGGTCTTGCCGCCGTACTCAAAGGTCATTACCGAAGCGGTCACGGAGATGCCGCGCGCCTTCTCGATCTCCATCCAGTCCGACCGCGCGCTCTGCCCGCCCCGCTTGGCCTTGACCGCACCCGCCAAGTGGATCGCGCCTCCGAACAGCAGTAACTTTTCAGTGAGCGTTGTTTTTCCCGCGTCGGGATGCGAGATGATGGCGAAGGTGCGGCGGGTGTCGAATTCCATGGAGCTTAAGGTCGCGGATAATTAGTTAACGAGCCGCCGCTTGTAGCATTTAAGCTTCCAAAAGGGAAACCGGATATTGCAGGACATGCGCATCGCGCGTTACCAGTGTCAGCCCTTCCGTCTGCGCCTGCGCCACCAGCAAGCGGTCGAAGGGGTCATGGGGGATATGCGGCAGAT
>CAYMDD010000130.1:4820-5501 GCA_964389045.1 uncultured Rickettsiales bacterium | reverse complement strand
TCACATAAGTCGGCGCATCCGTTCCCTCCTCGCCCGGCAAGGTGGAAAACGCCATGTCCTCGAGATAAAGGCCATCGCTGCTTTCCATGCCGACCCAGGCGGGCTTATAGACCAGCGCCGCCAGCGAAAGCGCGGCGAGAAGCAGCAGTCCGTTGACCGCCGCCAGCATTCTGACGCCTTTGGCTGCCTTCACCGCAGGCACGTTCGAGCCGGCGGGAATCGGCTTTATTTCCGCCGGGGATGGCTGAACCTCCGCCATCAGCTTGTCGATATCCGGCGCGGAGCGAAGCGGCTTCGCGCTCCACACATGCTGGCAGCGCCCGCAGCGCACGCGCCTGCCGGCAGCGCCGATCGCGGCGTCAGGCACTAAAAAGCGCGCGTCGCAGGCGGGGCACTGAAGGATCATTGGCCTTATCTCATCGGCAGGGGTTGCATGGCGTACGAATTTTCAGTAGGGGTAGCATATTTCTTGTGCTCCATAAAGTCCTTAACTCAATCCGGTTATGATTACTCTTTCCCACATCAGCATGCGATATACACCGGGGCGCGAAGTGCTGAAAGATATCTCGCTTGAGATCAAGGCCGGATCGTTCCATTTTCTCTCCGGAGCCTCCGGCGCGGGCAAGACCACGCTGTTCGGGCTGCTGGCGCTGACCCACCGCCCCACGGAAGGCGAAATCA
>CAYMDD010000130.1:2342-4810 GCA_964389045.1 uncultured Rickettsiales bacterium | reverse complement strand
TCTTGGGCGAAAACACCGGAGGCCTGCCCCGCGAAGCGCTGCCCCCTTTGCGCCGCCGTATCGGCATGGTATCGCAGGATTTTCGCCTGCTTGACCATCTAACAGTGGAGCAAAACGTAGGCATCCCCCTGAAAATCGCGGGCGAACCGGCGGAATCCGTTAGTGAGAAGGTAAAAGAAATGCTGGCCTGGATTGGCCTGGAAGGCCACGCCGACGCTTACCCCCCGTCCCTTTCCGGTGGACAGAAGCAGCGCGTGGCCATCTCCCGCGCCGTCATCGCCAAGCCCGACCTGCTGCTCGCCGACGAACCGACCGGCAATCTGGACGCCGCTCTCAGCAAGCGCCTGATCCAGCTGTTCGAAGCGCTCCACCGGATGGGCGCCACGGTATTAATCGCCACTCACGATGAGCATCTGATTTCGGAGTTCGATTATCCCGTGCTCAAGCTTGCGGACGGAAGCATCACGGTGCAGCCTGCCCGCGCGCATGCCTGAAGAATTACCGCCGCTTCTCGTTACGCTTAAGTTGGACAGCGCCGCATTCGCGCATTTCGACGGCTTGCGCCGCCGGTATTTCCCTGCTGCCAGAAACAAAATCCCCGCCCATGTCACTCTTTTCCATGCACTCCCCGGCAAGGAAGAACCCACTATCCGCCAAACCCTGCAAAACACTTGCGCCACCGCGCCGTTTACTCTCACCACCAGCGGCGTATGGCTGCTGGGCCAGGGCGTCGCCTACACGCTCGACGCGCCGGAGTTGCTTACGCTGCATGCAGGCTTGCAGCAACACTGGTGGGAGCATTTAAGCAAGCAAGACCGCCGGCGCTCTTACAAGCCGCATATCACGGTGCAAAACAAGGTAAGCGCAGAGGAAGCCAAAGCGCTCCATGCCGCCTTAGCTCAATCCTTCTTGCCTGTGAGTATTACCGGCGAAGGGCTGATACTGTGGCGTTATATGGAGGGGTATTGGCAGCATGTGGAGACGTTCCTTTTTCCTCGAGGATAAAATCCTCCGTTTCCTGCGCTTCCCAGTCCACCGGCCCTTCGGCGCGGGCGATGATATGGCCGCCCCGCACGAAAAGCGTTATCGGCAGCCCGCTACCTTCCACGGCATGGAACAGCGCGTTCCGCGCATCGAACATGAGCGCCGCGTTCTGAATACGGTGCCGGACGAAGAAGTCTTTGGCCTTGCCGATACGGCTTTTCCCGTCCAGCGACACGGCAAGCAGGCGCAGCCCGCTCGGGTTGCGTCCCGCGAACGCATCCAGCTTCGGCAGCTCCTCCACGCATGGCGGGCACCATGTTGCCCAGAAATGGAGGATAATAAGCGATTGCTCAGGCTCTCGCGGAGAAACCGGTTTCCACTCTTCAGTATACACCTGGATGTCCGGCAGCGGCGTGGCGCCGATTTTCCTGATCTTCACCCAGTCCGAGGCCGCAGCGGGGATGGAGAGCAGAACACTTGCCACCGCCGCCAGAACCACGCTATGTTTGCGCAATGGAAACAAAATCCTCAAAAAATCCTCCCTCCGCGGCCAACCCGATGTGGGGCGGGCAATATGCCGCAGCGCCCGCCGATGCCTTGCGCAAGATTAACGCCTCCATCGCGGTTGACAAGCGGCTTTATGCCGAAGACATCCAAGGCTCTATCGCCCATGCCACGATGCTTGCCGAGCAGGGCATCATCGCGCAGGCGGATAAGGAAGCCATCGTCCGCGGCCTTCACCGGATTCAGGAAGAAATCGAGAGCGGGCATTTCGCTTACGCGGATGCGCTGGAAGACATCCATATGCACATCGAGGCGCGCCTGAAGGAAATCATCGGCGAGGCCGCAGGCCGCCTTCATACCGCCCGCTCGCGGAACGACCAGGTGGCGCTCGATTTTCGCCTGTTCGTGCGCAGGGCGTGCGATGCCGCCGTGCTGCACTTAAACGATTTGCAAACAGCCCTTCTCGCCCGTGCCGAGGAGCACGCGGAAACGCTGATGCCTGGCTTCACCCACCTCCAGGTGGCGCAACCCATCACCCTCGGCCACCATCTGCTTGCCTATGCGGAGATGTTCGCCCGCGACCGCGCGCGGTTTCAGGACGCCAGGGCGCGCATGAACGAATCCCCTTTAGGCGCGGCAGCGCTGGCGGGCACCTCCTTTCCCATCGACCGCCGCCGCACCGCAGAACAGCTGGGGTTCGACGCCCCCATGCGCAATTCGCTCGATGCCGTCTCTTCCCGCGATTTCGCGCTGGAATTCCTCTCCGCGAGCGCCATCTGCGCCGTAAACCTTTCCCGGCTGGCGGAAGAAATGGTGATCTGGTCGAGTGCTTTAATCAAGTTCATCGCCTTCTCGGACGCGTTTTCGACCGGAAGCTCCATCATGCCGCAAAAGCGCAACCCCGACGCCGCCGAGCTGGTGCGCGGCAAGGCAGGCAGAATCTTCGGCAATCTGATGAGCCTGCTGGCCGTGATGAAAGC
>CAYMDD010000130.1:0-2332 GCA_964389045.1 uncultured Rickettsiales bacterium | reverse complement strand
TTGCCTACAATAAAGACATGCAGGAGGATAAGGAGCCGGTGTTCGACACGGCGGATTCGCTCCAGCTCTGCCTTGCCGCCATGACCGGCATGGTGCGCGACTTCACTGCCGACACGGAAATCATGGCCGCCGCCGCCGGCAGCGGCTACTCGACCGCCACCGACCTGGCGGACTGGCTGGTGCAAAACTTGAATGTACCCTTCCGCGAAGCGCACCACGTCACCGCACGCATCGTGAAAGCGGCGGCGGGCAATGCGCTTGAAACGTTAAGCTTGGCGCAGATGCAAGCCGTCGAGCCGCGCATCACCGACGAAGTCTTCGGCATGTTGAGCGCGGAAGCCTCCGCCCGCTCGCGCACCAGCTTCGGCGGCACTGCGCCGGAACAGGTCAGGCAGGCAGTGAGCGCCGCAAAACAAACGCTGAAAGAATAAACCATGCATGAAATAGCGCCCCAGCCGGTGGAAGACAATGAATTCTCAGAGGATTTTCGTGCGTTACTTGCAGAACTGAACCGGGTTATTGCGCGTACGGGCGAAGGCATGGAAGGAAGCTATTTCTATGGCACCGATCCTCGCGGATTTCCTAATGTTTCTCCTCTGCCAGTTATGCGCAGTAAACGCAGCAATCTGGTGCGTGCGGCCACGGGAAGAAAACGCATGCTCGAAATCGGCCTCAACGGAGGACACTCCGCGCTTTTAGTGCTTCATCATATCCCCGATATTGAATTTCACGGTGTAGACATCGCATATCACCGCTATACTCGCCCGGCTGCGAATTTTCTGAAAAAGCACTTTCGAGACCGCTTTCATTTTTATCCTGCCAATTCCTGCTTTCTGCTGCCAAGACTGGCTGTCATGAAGCCGTCGCTCACATTCGACCTGATGCATATCGACGGCGATCATCGTGCACCTGTGGCTGAGAGTGACTTCTTCAATTGCTTGCGCATTGCCGCCGATCCTGCTTGGATAATCTTTGACGATACGACTAAGCTTTATCCGCATCTTATCGAGAGCGTTGATCGATTCATCACCTGCGGTCTAGTGCGTGAAGACCATCAGGATGGGCAATGGAAAGGCGGAGGACACCGTCTACTGCGCGTGCTTAGAAAAACAGTTGAGGTTAGATAATGAAGATAACGCTACATGCTTTTCTTGTTGCGCTTTTAGCAACGCCTCTTTCCGCCTGCGGCAATAAAGGGACATTGAAAACACCCGCCCAAGCCGAGCGCGATGCCGCCAAGAAAGCGCGCAAGGCGGAAGACGCCAGGGAGCGCGAGGCAAAGCACGCCGCAGCGGAAGAACCCCAGCCGCAGCCGACCGCGCCTTGAAAACCCTTGTATGGATCATTTCGATTACAAAAACGGCGTCTACCACGCCGAGGACGTAAACCTGGAAGCGCTTAACGAGACCGTCGGCACGCCGTTTTACTGCTACTCCTCCGCCACGCTCAACCGGCATTACCGCGTCTTCGCGGAAAGCCTGTCAGGCTTAAGCGTCATGGTATGCTTCGCCGTCAAGGCGAACGCCAATATCGGCGTGCTGGCGACGCTCGGCGCTCAAGGCTCCGGCGCGGATGTCGTCTCCGAAGGGGAAATCCGCCGCGCGCTGACGGCAAGCATCCCGCCCGAGCGCATCGTTTTTTCCGGCGTCGCCAAAACCAGGGAAGAGATGGCGTTTGCCCTGGAGCAGCGCATCTTCCAATTCAACGTCGAATCCTTAAGCGAACTTCGCGCCTTAAATGAAACGGCGCTGGTCAAAGGCACGCAAGCCCCCGTCGCCATCCGCGTGAACCCGGATGTGGACGCGGGCACGCACGAGAAAATTACCACCGGCGGCAAGGAAAACAAGTTCGGCATTCTCATGGATGACGCCGAAGCGGCATACATGCTTGCCGCCTCGCTCCCCGGCATCCGCGTGCAGGGCATCTCCGCCCATATCGGCTCGCAGCTGACATCGCTTGCGCCGTTTACCTCCGCATTCACCAAAATGCGGGAATTCGCGCGCCATCTCCAGGCAAAAGGCCTGTCCATCGAGACGGTGGATCTGGGCGGTGGCCTGGGCATCCCTTACGGGCGCGAAGCCCCGCCGCTCCCCGATGCCTATGCGCGCGCCGTGCGCGAAATTTTCGCCCGAACCCCCTACCGCCTCATCTTTGAGCCGGGGCGGCTGATTGCGGGCAATGCAGGCGTGCTTGTAACGAAAGTGCTGTACGTGAAGGAAAGCGGCGGGCGGCGCTTCGTCATGGTGGACGCCGGCATGAACGACTTAATGCGCCCGGCGCTTTACGGCGCGTATCACGACATTGTGCCGGTGCGTCATGACATGGGCGTGGA
>CAYMDD010000129.1:0-5517 GCA_964389045.1 uncultured Rickettsiales bacterium | reverse complement strand
CGTTGAGCATTTAATGGCCGCTCTCTGGGGCGCGGGCGTGGATAATGCCCTGATTGAGATCGAAGGCCTGGAAATCCCCATCATGGACGGCAGCTCCGCCCCCTTCCTCGATCTGATCGAATCCGCAGGGTCCTCCAGGCTTTCCGCTCCCCGTCGCATCATCCGCGTGCTCGCGCCCGTGTTTGCCGACGAGGGAGAATCCACCGCCTGCGTCGAGCCGTTCGAGGGCGAGGAGTACGGCTGCTCCATCGACGCCGAGATCGACTTCGTGCATCCGCTGATTGCGCGCCAGCACCGCATCGTCGATTTCACCCGTCAGAGTTTCCGCGACGTGCTGGCCGGGGCGCGCACGTTCGGCTTCGAGCATGAGGTGGAATATCTGCGCTCTCAAGGACTGGCGCGCGGCGGCTCTCTGGAAAACGCCATCGTCGTCGGCAAAGACCGCATCTTGAACCAAGAAGGCCTGCGCTACACGGACGAATTCATCCGCCACAAGACGCTGGATTGCGTGGGCGATCTATATCTGGCCGGCCACCGCATCGAAGGCCATTTCACCTTCACGCGTCCCGGCCACGGCATCAACAACAGGCTGCTGCACGCGCTTTTCGCCGAAAAATCCGCCTGGCGTCTGGTGAATGCAGGTGACGGCGTGCCTGCACATCATGAAGAAACCGCGCTGGCAGCCTGCATCTAAGCTTTTCCGGTATTTTGTTTCGGGCGTCTCCGCCCTTGCGTTAAGCCCATGAACCCAACATTCTCCGAATCCCGCCTGATCTGGCTGGCTGGGCTGATTCAGTTCGTCAACGTCCTCGACTTCATGATGGTGATGCCGCTGGGGCCGGATTTTGCCCGGGCGCTCGACATACCCGCCCACCATATCGGCCTGATCGGCGGGGCGTACACCTTCGCGGCGGCGGTCTCCGGCCTGGCCTTAAGCCCGTTTCTCGACCGCTTCGCCAGGAAGTCGGCGCTGCTCTGCTGCTTGGTCGGGTTGACGGCGGCCACGCTGCTCGGCGCATTCGTATGGGATACGGCAAGCATGCTGGCCGCCCGTGTGCTGGCAGGCATCTTCGGCGGCCCGGCCTTTGCGCTTGCCATCGCGCTGGTGGCGGATTTCGTGCCGCCGGAGCGCCGGGGCAGCGCGATGGGCAAGGTATCGGGCGGGTTCGCCGCCGCTTCCGTGCTCGGCGTGCCGTTCGGGCTGGAGCTGGCCGCGCGCATCAGCTGGCGCGCGCCCTTCGTGACCACGGCGTTGATCGGCCTGGCCGTGCTGATCTTCGCCCTCAGATACTTGCCCCACCACCCGCCGCTGACGCAGAAGGAAAGCCTGCGCGAGAGCCTGCGGCGCATGAAGAGCGTGCTCAATTCCCGGCTCATCCTGGCCAGCTATGCTTTCATGGGCGCTGCGATGATGAGCGGCTTCCTGCTCATCCCCAACATCTCCGCGCATCTGCAGATGAATCTGGGCTATCCGCGCGAGCATTTGGGCGTGCTCTACTTCTGCGGCGGCGCGGTCAGTTTCGTCGGCATGCGCCTGGCGGGCAGGCTGATGGACAGGAGTTCTGCGACCGCAACGGCGCTGCTTTTCACCGGCGTGCTGATGGCGGCGATTGTCACCGGCTTCATCGTTTTCCCCAGCCCCGTGCCGGTGTTGGTTGTGTTCATCTGCTTCATGGTGGGCATGACGGGCAGGAACGTGTGCGACCAGGCGCTCTCCAGCAAAATACCGCGTCCGCAGGACAGGGCCGCCTATATGGCGCTGCAGGCCTCCGTTACGCATTTGGCCTGCGCGGTCGGCGCGTCGCTTTCCTCGCATCTCTTGGCAGAAGAAGCGGGCAAGCTGCTCCATGTGCAGGAGATCGGCGCGCTGGCCGTGCTGGTCGCGCTGACCGTGCCGGTGCTGATGCTCTATGTGGAGCGCTCCTTGAAAGGCCGCGCCGCGCCCGCCATGCCGCTGCCCGCGGTGGAAGCGGCCTGATTTAAGCTTGTGTCGCGTATCGCCCCTGCTATAACGGGTGGCATGACACGCCTGCGCTTCCTTTTGCCTCTTGTTGCCGCCGCGCTCGCCTCGTGCAGCGATGAACCGGAAAGCCTTTCGCAACAGACGCAGGCCACTGACACCAAGCTCTACGCCGACGCCCGCGTCATGCTCGACGAGGGAGATTACAAGGACGCGGTGAAAGCCTTCGATGAAGTAGAGCGCCAGCATCCCTATTCCGAATGGGCGCTGAAAGCACAAATCATGTCGGCCTATGCCGCCTACAAGGCGGGCGATTACGACCAGGCCACCTCTATCCTGGAGCGCTTCGTGCGCATGCACCCAGGTGACGCCAGCGCGCCGTATGCCTATTACCTCAGTGCCCTGTGCTATTACGAGCAGATCTCGGACGTAGGCCGCGACCAGAAAATGACCGAAAAAGCGCTCCAAGCCTTGACGGAAGTGGTCAAGCGCTTCCCTGACACCGAATACGCGCGCGACGCCAAGCTGAAGCTCGACCTGGCCTATGACCATCTGGCGGGTAAGGAGATGCAGGTAGGCCGGTACTACTTGAAGCGCGACGAATACTTATCCGCCATCAATCGCTTCAAGACGGTGGTGGAGACGTACCAGACCACCAGCCACGTGCCGGAGGCGCTCCACCGCCTGGTGGAGTGCTATTTGCGCTTGGGCATCGAGCAGGAAGCCCAGCGCTACGCCGCCGTGCTCGGCACCAACTTCCCCGCCAGCCCGTGGTATAAAGATTCCTATAAGCTGCTCACCGGCAAGGAAGCGGAAACGCCGAAAGGCGGCTGGCTCAACTGGGTGCTTCCCTAGCGCATTAACGCTTGCTGTTTACGAGCTGCCGGTATTCCTTCAACGCGGCCTTGTACTGCTGAGATTTGACAACCTTGTCCATGTAACGGATGGTCTTCCGCCTGAACAGGGGAAAGGATTTGCCGGTGTAAGACCCCCGCACGCTGCAGGAGTTCCGTCTGCAGCCTTCATCCTCATCGCTGAACGAAATGGTATGATCCGCGGCGTGGAGGGTAAGACGGCATTGGGGATTGTTCCCGGCGGTTTGAGGATTGCGGTACGCCTCGTATACCAGCGTGGTGTCCGACGCCTGCCTGGCCACCCCGTGCAGGCTGCAATAATGCCGGTTGAAGAAATGGAGCGACAGGCGGAAATACATCTTGCTCGGGGAGAGTTTGACTAATTCCAGGGTGTCCTGCGATTGAAACGCTCCCCCGTCGATAGTCGAATGGGTGGAGCGCAATTTGTACACCCCCTCTATCCGGTCTACGAGCTTTTCCGCGGCGTGCGCATTGTTCCACGCTGGTGGCGCCGAAAGGCTTAATAAAACGGCAAAAAGAGAAGAACGGCTCATATCCGCATTCGATGATAACCGTTGATTGCGCGATGCTGCATTTTAAAATCCGTAATATATAATTAAATTAATTTAAATATTTCAAGTTTAGTGTAGAGTTCACTTCGTCTATAGCTGATTCATCTGCCGCTTATGATCCCTGTCGATCCTCACTTCAAGAAATTCCACAGCACCTTCCCGCAAAAGACCAAGGCGGCGGAGCGTGCAACGGAATTGTTCTTCCGTCAAATAGAGCGGCTGGTGGAAGCGGCGCGCGACGCCCGCGGGGAGGACGCGGCGCATCAACTTCGCGCAGCCCTGCCGGAAGACGCGCGGCAGGTGGATTTCCTGCTCGGGCATTCCGGTACGCCTGCCATTATCAATTTCACTGAAGGCCTGGCGAAAATAGGGGCGAGCCGTTTGCAGGAATTGGCGGGTGAATTACTGGATAGCCCAAGCCCTCTCCACAGGCTGACCGCCGGATTGAATCTGTTGGGCATGACTTTCTATCAGGAAGTCAGCTACGGCGCCCCCGACCCGCCCCAGTGGCAAAGGGCGCAAGCCTATTGGGACGAATTCCCGCGAGTAGCCACCGCAAGCATAGACTTCGAGCAACTCTACCCGGAATCGCGGGATGGATATGTCGAAGTGCGCGGGCTGATCAACAAGGCCATTAAATCAGGAAGGGCATACGGCCAGATGGTGGGAGAGGAAAAGCCCGGCAGGCCTGCCGTCCAGATCAAATGCGCATCGGAAGAGATAGCGTGCGGGCTGGTGGAGCGTATACGCGCGGCTATCCCCGCGCTTAAAGTCGGCGCAAGAGAAAGCGGAAGCTTAAACGCCTGGATCGTGCAGATGGATGCGAACCAGCTAGAAGAGGGCGGGCTGGTTCACGCCGGCACGGGCTTGAATATCATGGGCGGGAAGCGGATGCTCGATAACCCCTTCGAGCTGGCGCAAGACCGTGGCGCAAGCCGCTGACGGCATTCGCCGCAATTGATTTCCGGGCGGCGATCCTTTACAGCTTCTTAAGCTATGCTCACCCATTTATCCATCCGCAACATCGTGCTGATCGAGGCGTGCACGCTCGATTTCGCAAGCGGCCTCTGCGTGCTCACCGGCGAGACGGGCGCGGGCAAATCCATCCTGCTCGACAGCTTGGGCCTGGCGCTCGGCAGCCGCGGCGACGCGGGGCTGATCCGCCACGGCGAGGCGCAAGGGCAGGTGACGGCGGAATTCGACATTGCGGGCAACGCCAAGGCGGAAAGCGCGCTGGAGCAGCTGGGGCTGGAGCCTGCGCCGTCCGTCATTATCCGCAGGAGCATAAGCGCCGACGGGAAGACGCGTTGCTTCGTCAACGATGCTTCCGTCAGCGTCAGCGGCTTGAAAAAGCTCGGCGAAACGCTGGTGGAGGTGCACGGCCAGCACGACCAGCGCGGGCTGATGGACGCCTCCACCCACCGCGGCATGCTCGACGAATACGGGCGCCTGGAGAAAGACGCGGCGGAAGCGGCGGCGGCCTACCGCACCTGGAAGGAGGCGGTAAAGCGCCTCGGCCTGCTGGAGGAGGCGCTGGAGCGCTCCCGCCGCGAGGAGGAGTATCTGCGTCACATGAGCGCCGAGCTGACGAAGCTTGCCCCGCAGGCGGGGGAGGAGGAAAGCCTCGCCTCGAAGCGCGCCGAGATGATGCAGGCGGAAAAGCTTTTTGCCGCCATCGGCGATGCGCTGAAGCCGCTTGCCGGAGACAAGGGCGCGGGCGCGCTGCTGCGGCAGGCGCAGCGGATGCTTTTGCGTTCAAGCTTCCACGCCAGCGGCAAGTTTGCCGAAGCCGTCGATGCGCTCGACCGCGCCGCCTTGGAAGCGGATGCCGCGGAAGCGGCGCTGGAGCAGCTGGCGCGGGACGGCGCATTCGACCCCAAAACGCTTGAGCAGATGGAGGAGCGGCTGTTTGCGCTGAAAGCGGCAGCGCGCAAATACGCCGTGGCAGTGGACGGCTTGCCGAGGCTTGCGGAAGAGGCGGAGGCAAAGCTTAAAAGTTTAAGTGCCTCCGAGAAGGAATTGCTGGAATCGAAAAAAGCGGTGGCGGATGCCAAAGCGGCCTATGTCGCAGCAGGCGCGGCGCTGACGCAGAAGCGCGGAAAGGCGGCGGCCAAGCTCGAGAAAGCCATCC
>CAYMDD010000128.1:1927-5545 GCA_964389045.1 uncultured Rickettsiales bacterium | reverse complement strand
GGTGAAACCCTGGCGCGCGAACTGGATGACGCGCTGGATGTAGTTTTCCGGCACCAGCACCTTGCGTGCCTCGCGGATGGCCGATTTCAAGGCCGGGTTATCCGCAGGCGTAAAGCGGGAGTCACCGCTGCCGATCTGGCAGGCCGCCATGACCGCTGTCAAATGCTTGCGGCAGAGCTTGGAGCCGGTGACGAGGGCGGCTACTTTCTGTTCTTCGAGCACTTTCCAGTCGATGAATTCCTCGATATCCGGGTGGTTGGTATCCACCACCACCATCTTGGCGGCGCGCCGCGTGGTGCCGCCTGATTTGATGGCGCCTGCCGCCCGGTCGCCGATTTTCAGGAAGCTCATCAGGCCGGAGGACTTGCCGCCGCCGGAAAGCTTCTCGCCGCCGCCGCGTAAGTCAGAGAAATTGCTGCCCGTGCCGGAGCCGTATTTAAACAGCCGCGCCTCGCGCTCCCACAAATCCATGATGCCGCCTTCGTTGACCAGATCGTCCGATACGCTCTGGATGAAGCAGGCATGCGGCTGCGGGCGCTCGTAGGAGCTTTTGGAGCGGGTGACTTTCTTATTGTCGGGATCGACGTAGAAATGCCCCTGGCTTGGCCCGTCGATGCCGTAGGCCCAGTGCAGGCCGGTGTTGAACCATTGCGGCGAGTTGGGCGCGGCCATCTGGGAGGCGAGCATAAAGCGCATTTCATCGTAAAACGCGCGCGCGTCCTCCTCCCGGTCAAAATAGCCGCCTTTGCAGCCCCAATACGTCCACGCGCCCGCCAGTCGGTCGAACACCTGTTTCGAGGAGATTTCGCCGCCAAACTCCGCGCCATCCTCCGGCACGCTGCGCCACAGCCAGGAGGGGATAGTGTTTTCCTCTACCTTCTTCAGGCGCGACGCCACGCCCGCTTTGCGGAAATATTTCTGCGCCAGCACATCGCACGCCACCTGGCTCCAGGCTTCCGGCACTTCCACCCCCAACGCCTCGAATACCGCGGAGCCGTCGGGGTTTTTCATCGTCACGTCGATTTTCTTGAAGGCGATGCCTGCGTAAGCATCCTGGCCGGCGGCGGTGAAATGACGTTCGATGCGCATGCGCTTAACTCCCTGGAGTAGATGTTATCGTAACTAACTTTTTCGTATTGACTTTTTAAGACGACAGACCCACGCACCGTAATTTTAGGCAAAAAAACGGTGTTTCCATTCAACTCCCTAGGGGCGAAATGCGCGTGGGCATCATCACCAGTGATGATGCCGAATCATAGGCATCGTTATCCCTCAATGCAACAATATATTGTGTAAATTTTCTATTAGTACTCTATATGGTGTGTTAAACGGTAATTTTCAATTGTGAAAACTGGGGATAAGTCGGCTACTTTGCTGATCCAAAACAATACAGCCTGGGAGTAGCAGTGCATAAGTTGAGAAAAAGGGTTGATGGGTGTTTACGGGGCAACCATGCTAAGAGCGTGCGAATAGAAAAGCCGTATTGCTTGCCTTCCGTTTTAAGAAGAAAACAATACGGCTCAACTTGTTTCTTTACAGGCATAGTGGAAAAATCACCTGACGGTGATTTCCGCTTCCAGAACGGTTTCACCGTTCCATTCACGCGTTTCCATCCGGACGCGCACGTTAATGTTCCGACCGAACAGTTCCTTGAGGAAAAGATCGGCATCCTCCTCCGGCAATGCCGCGAGGAGACATTTCGTTTCCTGCCGCGTAGGCGCTCGGCGGCTCTCGATGATCCAACAGCCGGGATAGAGCTGTTCTGACCATGCCGCAGTGGGGGGAGCACGACCTCTTGCCACTCCGAAGCGCCGTAATGGCCTTCGGGCGGATCGCGTTCGTCACGTTCCCATATCTGCACCTCAACACACGTGTTGCTGGTGTTGACGATGGTCACCTGACTTCCGTCTTGCACGACGCTTAGGTACTTAGCCATGGCCAAGCCCTCCAGATATGCACGCATCCTGCGTGCATATCATGCTTTAAAGACAATTGAAGTGTAACACTTCCTTGCCGTCACACATATTCCGCGAAAGCGAAATTGCGAAATATGTTCGAGAGTTAACGAAAAAAGAGCCGGCTGTCAACCTACGCCGCGTGCGCTTTATCCACTTCACGCCTTGACAAAGCCTATATACTCACTGTCTCGCGTTCATCGAATACGAAGCATTCCCCTTCAAAGCGGTTTTCTTCCGGCAGGATATTCTCTAAATACTGCAAAATTCCGCCTTTCAGTTGGTAAACTTCCTTGAATCCCTTGGCATGTAAAAACGCCGCCAGCTTCTCACAGCGTATGCCGCCCGTGCAATAGGTGGCGATGCGCGGGTTCGCCTCCGGCATCAGATGCTGGTCGATAAAGGGGATTATTTCTTTAAAGCTCCGGGTTTTAGGGTCGATTGCCTCGCTGAACGCCCCTTTTTCAACTTCGTAGGCGTTGCGCGCATCCAGCAACGTCACTCCCGGCTCGGCGATCAGCCGGTTCCAGCTTTGCGCATCCAGCGCCTTGGAGACATAGCGGGAGGCATCCACGCTTTGGCCAAAGGCGATGATTTCCTTTTTGAGCTTCACCTTCGCACGCTTGAACGGCTGGGAAGCGTGGGTGTGGCGTTTAACCGGCAGCTCCCGCATGCCCGGATGCCGGGATAGAAGGCGCATCAGCCCGTCCAGCGCGGATTCTTCTCCCGATACCGTCGCGTTGATGCCCTCGGGCGCGAGCAACACGGTGCCTTTGAGGGAATTTTCGTTTAAAAAAGCCTGGATAGGCGCTTTCCAGTGGAGAAAATCCGTGAAGGCAAAAAAACGGTAGAACGCGTAAACGCGGTAACGGGCAGGGACGGTCAAGGAAGTTCACGCTTGTGGTTTAATGCCCTTGAGCTTATTTTATTTAAAGATAAATTTCAATATCGGGTATTTCCACTACATGGCCATTGATCTCCCGCCCCAGGACAGGATGCTCATTTCTTCTGGCCGCCCCCGCCAGCTTCCCGCTCCGCAAGTGAGCGCTGCGAACGGCCAAGAAGCCGCCAAGCGCCAGTCCCAACAACCCAAAACCACCGCAGGAACGCTTCCCAAAGTCCAGGCCGCGCCGGAAAACTACCTTCCGTCCGACCAATCGCTCGCCACGCTGGTGGAGAATGCCAAATTCGCCAAGCGCCAGGGCGCCATCTGGGACCGAGGGAGCATGGTGAATCTGCTGGTGTGATTTGGTAAGTGGTAGGGGTAGGTGGTAAGTTGTTGATCGAGGTTGTGTAAGCCAACTTAAGGCTCTACACTGATCTACGACTTACCACCTACCACCTATGAATTATGCCCTTCTCCTGGGAAGACCCATTCCTTTTCGATGAACAACTGACCGAGGACGAGCGCCTGATCCGGGACGCCGCACGCAGCTTCGCCCGCGAGCGCATGTTCCCCGGCATCACGCAAGCCAACCGGCATGAGACGTTCGATGTGAGCCTCATGCGCGAAATGGGCGGGCTGGGCTTGTTCGGCGTCACCATCGAGGGATACGGCTGCGCGGGCGCAAGCCATGTGGCCTACGGGCTGGTGGCAAAAGAAATCGAATGGGTGGATTCCGGCTACCGCTCGGCCATGAGCGTGCAATCCTCGCTGGTGATG
>CAYMDD010000128.1:0-1917 GCA_964389045.1 uncultured Rickettsiales bacterium | reverse complement strand
ATTTATACGTTCGGCAGCGAAGAGCAAAAGGAGAAGTACCTGCCCAAATTGGCGCGGGGCGAATGGATCGGCTGTTTCGGCCTGACCGAACCCGACCACGGCTCCGACCCCGGCGGCATGCAGTCCCGCGCGCAAGCCAAACTGGGCGGCTTCGTCTTAAACGGCGCGAAGCAGTGGATCACCAACTCACCCATCGCCGATGTATTCGTGGTGTGGGCGAAAGTGTTCGGGCACAAGGATATCCCCGACGGCGCCATTAAGGGCTTCATCCTGGAAAAAGGCATGAAGGGCTTAAGCGCACCCAAGATCGAAGGGAAATTCTCCCTCCGCGCGTCTTCCACTGGCGGCATTACCTTCGAGGATGTGGACGTGCCGGAAGCGCAGATGCTGCCCGGGGTGCAGGGGTTAAAAGGCCCCTTCTCCTGCTTGAACAAGGCGCGCTACGGCATCGGCTGGGGCGCGCTGGGCGCGGCGCAATTCTGCTTCGAGGCGGCGAGGGGCTACACGCTGGAGCGCAAGCAGTTCGACCGCCCGCTGGCCGCCAACCAGCTGATCCAGAAGAAGCTCGCCGACATGCTGGTGGATATCAATCTCGGTTTACAGGCGTGCCTGCGCGTCGGTCGCCTGATCGATGAAGATAAGGCGGAACCGGAGATGATCTCCATCATCAAGCGCAATTCCGCCGGCAAAGCGCTCGATATCGCCCGCATTGCGCGGGACATGCACGGCGGCAACGGCATTGCGGATGAATATCACGTCATCCGCCACGTGATGAACCTGGAGAGCGTGAACACCTATGAAGGCACGCATGACATCCATGCGCTGATTTTAGGCCGCGCCATCACCGGCTTGCAAGCGTTCAAGCCGTGAAGATAGCCATTGCTGCGCTTGCGCTGGCGGCGCTATTGGCCGGAGCTTATGTCTGGCATGCGCGCTCGCCTGCTGCGCGCATGGAGGCGGAGTTCGAGCGGACGCTGCAACCGCTGAAAGACGATGTTGAGCGCCATGTGCTCAAAGGAGTCGACGGGTTTTTAGAGGCGCATATCGCCGGGGATGCGCGCATTACGCTGGAAGTGATCGGCGTTTCCATCCCCGGCACCGACCAGCCCATCGCCAAGCAAATCTTCACGCGCGATGAATTCCGCCGGTTCATCCACCTGATCCTCTATTCCCTTCAACCCAACACCGCATCGTTTACCACGGCTGCCGAAGCGCTTCACGTGGAAGCGCCGCTCAAGAAAGCGCAGGTAACGCTAAACGTCGCAGGCGCGGGCGACAGCATGGAAGCGCGCGCCGGCATGCGCGCGCACATGCGCTATACTCTCAAAGGCCGCTGCGAGGGCGGCGTCACTTTCGCGGAAGCGGGGGTGCGGCTGGTGCCAAGCTTCGAAAGCCAGGCATGCGCCGTCACTGTCCGCGCTGAGGCGCTTAAGTAATCTTACCCAAGCCTATCCTGCATGGCCTGGCGGCCAAGGTCTTTCAAATAGAGCAGGAAATCCCAATCGGCGTTGAGCTTGCTGGCGCGCCCCAGCCCAGCCAGCACGTCGCGCGCTTCCACCGTATGGACGGAAACAGGGCGGTCGGCATGGAGAGCGTTCCACGTCTTAAGCGCATGCAGATCGTGCAGGAGCGATGCATTGAAGCTGATCTCGCTGGCGCGGTCTAAGATGTCGGCGGCATGCGAAGGCACTTCCTCCACGAAACGCGGGATGGTCTCAACCAGGAGGAGCGTTTGCGCGCCGTGATCGTCATAGAGCGGAGAGAGCGGAGGATTGCCGGAATAACCGCCATCCCAATACGGCTCACCGTCGATAATCACGGTTTTAAACAGGTACGGCAGGCAGTTCGACGCCATCAGCACGTCGAGCAAAATCTCTGTTTCCCTGAACAGCCGCATCTCGCCGCTGCGCACATGCG
>CAYMDD010000127.1:0-5572 GCA_964389045.1 uncultured Rickettsiales bacterium | reverse complement strand
CAAGTGCTGCGCAGCGCAATCCTGCACCAATCGGCGGACTGGCTGCAAAAAACGCTCAACGCGCACCTGGTGCCCCTCACCCTCATGCAAAGCGCCAAGGACATGAAAGGCGCGCAAGCCTTGCGCGACGTGACAACGCTCAAGCAGTTCATCGGCGGATCGGGGCTTTCCACGCTCCTGGATGCGCCGTGGGCGGTGCTCTATCTGGCCGTGCTGTTCGCCGTGCATCCCACCTTAGGGTGGATGACGCTGTGGGGCGCGGTGTTTTTATTCGGCCTGGCGCTGGTCAACGAATCAGTCATGCGCAAAAACGCCCGGCGCACTTCCGGCCTGACGATGCGCAACATGCAGGAGCTGGAGCTTGCCACGCGCAACGCCGAAGTCATCGAAGCCATGGGCATGGCAAAAACGCTCACCCGGCGCTGGAGCCGCCAGGAAGGCAAGCTACAGCAGGCTCAAGGCGAGGCCGCTCAAAAATCGGCGATGCTCCAGGGCATCACCAAATTTATCCGGCTTTCGTTGCAGATACTCATCACCGCCGTCTCCGCATGGCTGGCGCTGAAATCGGAAATCACCGTCGGCGCCATCATCGCCGCCTCCATCCTTTCCTCCAAGGCGCTCGCCCCGTTCGAGGCGTCGATCGCCAGCTGGAAGGCATTCGTCGAGGCGCGCGGCAGCGCCGGGCGCATCCGCAAGCTCCTTGACGCCGTGCCCGCCCGGCAAGGCGTAGCGCTGCCCGCGCCGAAAGGCTCAGTCCAGGTGGAAAGCTTAAGCTTCGGCGTGCCGGAAAACCAGAACCTCCTGATCCGCAACGTGCAATTCTCGCTTGAATCCGGCGAGGCGCTCGGCCTGATCGGCCCCAGCGGCTCCGGCAAGTCCACGCTGGCCAGGCTCTTGGTGGGGGTGTATCAGCCGATGAACGGCTGCGTGCGGCTCGATGACGCGGATATCGCCGGCTGGGAAAAGGAATCGCTCGGCCAGCATATCGGCTATGTGCCGCAGGATGTGGAGCTGTTTGCCGGCACGGTCAAGGAAAACATCGCCCGCATGCAAGGAGATGCGCCACTGGAGGCGGTGGTGAAAGCCGCTCAAATGGCCGGCGCGCATGAGATGATCCTGCATCTGCCGCACGGGTATGAAACCGAGATCGGCGCAGGCGGCACGATGCTCTCCGCCGGCCAGCGCCAGCGCGTCGCGCTTGCCCGCGCGCTTTACGGATCGCCTAAATTCCTGGTGCTCGACGAGCCGGACTCAAACCTCGACGATACCGGACAGGCGGCGCTCGCGGATGCGCTTGGCGCCATTAAGGCCGGCGGCATCACCGCCGTTATCGTCTCTCACCGCAAATCCATCCTTGCCCATGTCGATAAGCTTTTGCTGCTCCAGGCCGGCAGAATCGCGGAATTCGGCCCGGCGCAAAACGTGCTGGCCCAGATGGCCCGTCCGATCCGTTATCCGCGGGAGGTTTAAGACGATGGCATCTGCGCTTTTTCTCTCCGAAGATCTATTCCTGAAAAACCCCGGCTTAAAAGCGGTGCAGCAGCCGCTCAAACGCGCGATGCTGGTCATCGCCGCCGTGACGTTTGCCACTATTGCTCTCGGCGCGCTGGCGCCGATCGAAAGCGCCGCCGTCGCCACCGGCCAGGTGACCGTGCTTTCCAACAAAAAAACGGTGCAGCACTTGGAAGGCGGCATCATCAAAGAAATCCTGGTGAAGGAAGGAGATACCGTCACCCAAGGCCAGCCGTTGATGGTTTTAAGCGACGTGAACCCCAGAGCAAACCAGGCGATTCTCGAAAACGAGCTGGCGGTGAGCCGCATCACCCATGCCAGGCTGGCTGCCTTGCGGGATAACGCGGAGACGGTTGCGTTCCCGCCGGAGATTGCCGAACGGGCGCAGGCGCAAGCCGAACTCGCAAGCGCCATGCGCGAGCAGGAGCGCCTGTTTGCCACCCAGCGCGAAACGCAGCGCGGCAAGAGGGAAGCGCTTAAGCAGCGCATCGCGCAAATGGATGAGGAAGTCATGGGGCTTCGCGCGCAAGTCCAGAGCGTCAGCGGCCAGCTGGGGCTGGTGGAGGAGGAGATCGCAAGCGTCGCGCGCCTGGCCACAAAAGGATTGGCCACCAAGCCCCGCCTGCTGGCGCTCAAGCGCCAGAAACAGGATTTGATCGGCAACCGCGGCCAGTACACCGCCGCCATCGCCAAGACGGCGCAGGCCATCGGCGAAGTCAAGATCGAGATACTGAACCTGGAAAGCGCCTTCGCCACGGACATTTCCGAACAGCTCCACCAGGTGGAATCGGCTATCGAAGGCCAGCAGGAGAAGCTCAAAGCCGCCTCCGACGTCACGCAGCGCACCGTCATCGCCTCTCCTTCCGAGGGCATCGTCACCGGCCTCAAATTTCATACGCTCGGCGGCGTCATCCCACCGGGGCAACCCATCATGGAGATTGTCCCGCAAGGAGAGACGCTCGGCATCGAAGCCCGCGTGAACATCTCGGATATCGACGTGGTGGCGCCCGATCTTCCGGCCACGGTCATCTTCAGCGCCTATAAGGCGCGCAACGCCCCCCGCCTTAACGGCAGGGTCACGCGCGTCTCCGCCGACCGCTTCACCGAAAGCGCATCCGGCGGCCAGGCGACTTACTACACGGCGATGATCGAAGTGCCGCGGGAAGAAATGGCTGGCAAAGGCAAAGACATCCGGCTCTACCCCGGCATGCCCGCCGAAGTTTTCATCCGCACCGGCTCTCGCTCTTTCTTAGGCTATCTTTTCGCGCCGGTTTCCGATAGCCTGCACCGGGCATTCAAAGAGGATTAGCCTCTTTTTTAAAGGAAACGGCAATGGCTACCCTGCAACGCATCGAACCCGGCGCGCGCATGAGCGAGGCGGTGATCCACAATCATATCCTCTACACGTCCGGCATCGTGGCGGATGCCGCGATGGGTAAATCGGTCTTTGAGCAAACCGAGGATATCCTGCGGCAGATCGACGCCCTGCTTGCCCAGGCGGGCAGCGACAAGACGCGCATCTTGAAAGCCAATATCTGGTTGAGCGACATCGCCACCTTCGCCGAGATGAACCGGGCATGGGATGCATGGGCAGTGCCGGGCGAGACTCCTGCCCGCGCCACGGTGGAGGCCAAGCTTGCCGCGCCCGGCTATGCGGTGGAGATCATGATCGAAGCCGCTTGCTGATTGCGCACCGATAGACTAGCGTCCCGGTATCGTCATCCGTTTTCAAGGAGGTGATTATGCCGGAATACACCATTGCCGTGATCGTCGGCAGCCTGCGCAACGAATCGCTCAACCGCAAGTTGGCCCAGGCCGTCATCAAGCTGGCGCCGCAAGAATTTACGTTTAAAATGTCCGAAATCGGCGACCTGCCGCTTTACAACCAGGACGATGACGCCAACCCTCCCGCCGCCGCCACGCGGCTTAAATCCGAGATCGCCGCCTCGAAAGGCGTGCTGTTCGTGACGCCGGAATACAACCGCTCCATCCCCGGCGTGCTGAAGAACGCGCTCGACCACGGCTCCAGGCCGTACGGCAAAAGCGCCTGGGCGGGCAAGCCCGCAGGAATCATCGGCGTTTCCGTCGGCGCGGCAGGCACGGCGCTGGCGCAGCAGCATTTGCGCAATATCCTTGCCTATCTTGATATGCCCACGCTCGGCCAGCCGGAGGCTTTCATCCATGCGAAAGAGGGCTTATTCGACGATGCAGGCAATATCGGCGAAGGCAGCCGGAAATTCCTGCAAGGATGGATGGACCGGTACGTCGCCTGGGTTCAACGGCATAGCTGATGCGAAGGAATCGATGAATGACGACAGAGTGTTTCGGCACGCGCTATTTCATGTCCTGGCTCGCCGAGCAGAATGCGAGCCTGATCTTCAGCGCGTATAAGACCGGCAGCGTCTTCCTGGTGGGGCCATCAAGCTCCGGGGGGCTGACGGTCGGGCGCGCGTCTTTCACGCGCGGCATGGGCATCGCCGCGCGGGGCGATACGCTCTTCCTGGGCACTGCGGCGCAGATCTGGAAATTCGACCGCATCCGCTGCCGCTACGACGGCTTCACTGCCGCTTATCTCCCCCGCGTCGGCTTCGTGACGGGCGATGTCGATATCCATGAGATCGTGCTGGAAGACACCGGCAGGCTGGTGTTCGTCAACACGCTCTACAGCTGCCTAAGCACGCTTTGCGAAGCCAATAGTTTTTCCGTGGTGTGGAAGCCGCCGTTTATTTCCAAGCTCGCCCCGGAAGACCGCTGCCACTTAAACGGCGTCGCCCTGCGCGACGGCAAGGCGCGCTACGTCACCCTCGTCGCGCAGGCGGACGTGATGGGGCAATGGCGCGAGCAGCGCCACGACGGCGGCATCATCATGGACATCGAGACCAATGAGGTCATCGCGGAAGGCCTCTCCATGCCGCATTCCCCGCGCTGGCACGCGGGAAGGCTGTGGCTGCACAATTCCGGCACCGGCCATTTCGGCTATATCGACGAGCGCGGCGCATTTATTGCCGTGTGCTTCTGCCCCGGCTATTTGCGCGGCCTGTCATTCATCGACAAATACGCGGTGGTGGGGCTTTCGCGCCTGCGCGAATCCAGCGCGGAGCGTTCCTTAAGAGATTTGGAGCTGGAGCGCACGCTCGCCGAGCAGAAGCTTAAGGCGCGCTGCGGCATTTACGTGATCGACCTGGAAACCGGCAATATCGAGCAGGCGCTCACCCTCGAAGGAGAGGTGATGGAGCTGTTCGACGTGGCCGTGCTGCCGGGCGTCACCCACACCGACATCCTGGATTTTGCCGGGGATCATATCAACCGGATCGTGACGTTTAAGGATTAGCGCTCTCGCCCTGGCCGCTCTGCGCCAGGGGGATTTCCTTCATGTCGATGCGGAAGAAATCCGCCACCGCCGGCGCAAACCGCAGCAGCCCGCCGAACATGGATTTGCCCGGATCGGCCTGACCGACCGAAGCAACAGGGAGTTTGGCGCCGGGCGCCTGGTCTTGCTCTTTCTGTCCCCCCTCCTCTTTACCTGCGGCATCCAACAACGGCTTGAGCTGCCGGAACGGCGTTTTACCCTTGTACGCTTGGAAATCCGTCTGCTGCGCGTTGTATTCCACCGCCAACGGGATGACGTAATTCGGGGCGCTGCCGGGATTCGGCACGGGGCTGCTCCCGCCGCCGGAAAGAATCGTTAAAATGCCGCTTACGTAATTGAATGCATAATTTGCGTCGCTCCCGCCGGACAGGGTAATCGCATATATGCCTGCCGGGCTGGATAATGTCGCCAGGGTGGAGGCGGTGGGCAGCGTATCAAGATCCGTTTCCGATTCACCGGTCGCAAACCCGCTATAGCCGAAGGTGAATGCCGGATTGCCCGCGCCTTGCGCACGCGTCGCGTTATTCGCGGTGACGGTAAGCGCGCGCTGCGCCACGCCGAAATTTGCCCCCACATAGGTGAGCGCATAATTTCCGCCTGCGGAGAGGGTGCCCTGCCCGATCGCATACGTGCCGACGTTTTCGCCCGCGGCGCGGGTGAGCGCGCCGGTGAAGCTGTCGCTGCCATAGA
>CAYMDD010000126.1:0-5635 GCA_964389045.1 uncultured Rickettsiales bacterium | reverse complement strand
TGATCGAGGGCACGGAGCAGGGCGCGATGGTTTCCGGGCTGGAATACTGGCGGTTGGCGGGCGAAGAGGATTTAAATGAAAAAAGGGAGGCAGGCGGCAGCAAGGCGGATGCGCGCGCATTGATCCTGCAAGCAGGCGAAGGGCTTAAGGAACTGATCGCCGCGTTCGACGATGCCGCGACGCCTTACCTTGCCTGCCCCGACCCGGCGCGCTCGCCGCGCTATAATCATTACGCGCAGCTGGAGCGCTTGAAAGAGTGGGAAGCCGTGTGACTGGGCAGAGCTTCTTAAACGCCACCGACCCGCTTGCCTCCGCCTGGGTTTCGGCCAATGCGGGCGCAGGGAAAACGCGCCTGCTGACCGACCGCGTGCTGCGGCTGCTGCTTGGCGGCAACGCGCCTTCGCGCATCCTCTGCATCACCTACACTACCGCCGCCAGCGCCGAGATGAAAACGCGCATCCATGCAGTCTTAAGCCGCTGGTCGGCGCTGGAGGAGAAAGAATTGCAGCGCGAGCTGGCGCAACTCAACGGCCACGCCGCCGACCGCCCAACGTTAAGGCGGGCGAAGACGCTGTTCACCTCCGTGCTCGAAGCGCCGGAAGGCTTGCGCATTCAGACTATTCATGGCTTCTGCCAGTCGCTCTTAAAGCGCTTTCCGCTGGAGGCGGGGGTGCAGCCGAATTTCAGCGTGCTGGACGAAGGCGAGGCGGCGGCGCTGGTGCGCGAGGCGGCGCTCAAAATATATGCGCTGGGTGAGAAAGAGGCGGGCGGCGTGACGGATGCGTTGGAGGCGCTGGAAGGGCGCATGAGCGAATCCTCGTTACGCGGCCTGATCGGCGAGTTGATCGGCGAACGCAGGCATTTGCACACCATGTTCAACCTGCCCGGGGGGGTGAATGCGGTGAGCCGCAAGCTCTACGCCGCGCTGTCGCTGCCTCCGGGCGTGGATGCGGATGTGCTGATCGGGGAGGAATTCGCCTACACGCCGCAGGAACTTGCGCTGCTGCACGAGGGCGCTCGCGCCATGCAGCGGGGAAAGGGAAAGGATGCGGAAAGGGGCGAATGGATCGCCGCCTGGCTGGAATGCCCGCATCGGAGCGCCGAGGCGTTCGAGTCCTATGCCAAGGCCTTTATTAAAAGCGGCGGCGGCATGTACAAAGACATTCACAGCAGGGGCTGTATCGACGATGAAACGGTCATCGCCGCTTTGCGCGCCGAGCAAACGCGCGTGCACGGCATGCGCCAAAAGCTTCAAAGCCTGCGCGTCGCCCGGACGAGCATGGAGGTGCTCCATGTGGCGCATGCGCTGGTTGCGATTTACGACGCGCTGAAAGACATGCGCGCCGCGCTCGATTACGACGATCTGATGCTGCTTGCGCGCGATTTGCTCACCCGCCCCGGCATCGCGCCGTGGGTGCTTTACAAGCTCGACGGCGGCATCGACCATATCCTCCTTGACGAAGCACAGGATACCGCGCCGGAGCAATGGCAGATCATCGCCGCGCTGGCGACGGAGTTTTTCGCAGGCGAGGGCGCGCGCGCGGAGGCGGAGCGCACGCTGTTCGTGGTGGGGGATGTCAAGCAGTCCATCTACAGTTTCCAGGGCGCCGCGCCGGAGGGGTTTGAGCGCTGGCGCGCGCATTTCCGGGCATTAGCGCAAGGAGCGGGCAAGCGCTTCATGGAAGAGGAACTGCCGCATTCCTACCGCTCCGCCGCGCCTGTGTTGCAGGCGGTGGATGCGGTGTTTGCGGGGGAGGAAAATGCCATGCCTCATTTGCTGAAGCGCGAAGGGTTCGCAGGCAAGGTGGAATGGTGGCCGCTGGTTGAGGCTAAGGAAAGAGAGGAGAAAACGCCGTGGGAGCTGCCGCTGGTGAACAAGCAGCCCGAGCAGCCGATGCAGGTGCTTGCGCAGCGCATTGCCGCAACGGTTGCGGGGTGGATGGCGGAGCGGCGGCTGCTCGAAGCGAAGGGCAGGCCGGTCAAGCTTTCCGACATCATGGTGCTGGTGCGGCGGCGCAGCCCGTTCGGCGATATGCTGACGCGCAGCCTGAAACGTAAAGGCATTGCGGTGGCGGGCGCAGACCGCATGGTGCTGACCGATAATCTGGCGGTGCAGGACATGATGGCGCTGGGGCGCTTCCTGGCGCTGCCGGAGGATGACCTGTCATTGGCGGAGCTGCTGCGCAGCCCGCTGTTCGGGTTTAGCGATGCGCAGCTGTTTGCGCTTGCGTACCGGCGCGAGGGGAGTCTATGGGCGCAGCTGCAGGCGGCGGGAGAGGAAGTGTTTGCGCAGGCGGTGGAAAAACTGGAGCGCTACGCGCAGAAGGCCGAGCGCTGCACGCCGTATGCGTTCTTCGCGCATGTGCTGGAGGCCTGCGCCGAGCGGCGGCGCATCACAGGCCGGATGGGCGAGGAGTATAACGAGGCGCTGGATGAATTCTTAAACCAATTGCTGCTCTACGAGTCGAAGCATACGCCTTCGCTCCAGGGCGCGCTGCACTGGCTGGAGTTGAGCAAAGCGGAAGTCAAGCGCGACATGGAGATGGGCGTGGACGCGGTGCGCATCATGACCGTGCACGGCGCCAAAGGCTTGCAGGCGCCGATCGTGATTCTGCCCGATACTGCCAGCACGCCCAAAAGCCGCGACCGGCTATTGTGGCAGGAGGCGGAAGACGGATCCGATCTGGCGTTCTGGTCTCCCTCCCAGCAGCAGGACGACGCGCTCACCCGCGCCTTGCGCGAGCAGCGCCACGCGGCGGACATGCGCGAATACCGCCGCCTGCTCTACGTGGCGATGACGCGGGCGGAGGATGAGCTGTATATCTGCGGCTACGAAAGCCAGAAAAAAAACGATAAAAGCGAGACATGGCACCAGCGGGTGAAGGATGCTCTTGCGCCGCTCGCCCGGCGGTGCGACACGCCGTGCGGGGAGGGCTTAAGCATCGAGGCGGCACAGGAAAAAGAAACCGCTGCGCAAGCGGTTGCCGTTTCCGAGGCGGAGGAAAGCGTACTGCCGGGCTTTTTGCTGACGCCGCCGGGGGAGGAGCCGGTGCATGTTCATTTGCGGATGGGGCATGCAGAGGACGATGGGTTTTCGCCGCTGGAGGAAGAAGCGGCAATTCAGCGCTCGGAGGGGTTCGCGCTGCTGCTCAAGCGGCTGCCCGCCGTGGCGGAGGAAGACAGGCGAATAGCCGCCGACGCGCTGTTGCGGAATTTCGCTGCGCTGGATGCAGAGAGTCGCACGGAAACGGCGCAGAGCGCGCTTGCGCTGATTGGAGATACGCGGTGGCGCGGCCTGCTCGCAGGCCATGCGCTTGCGGATGTGGCGGTGTGCGGTAACGTGGACGGCGCGCGCATTACGGGGCGAATCGATTTGCTCGCGGTGCATGAACATGCGGTATGGATGCTTTACAATGAAACGCACCGGCGCCCGCCCGCGTCTGTCGGCCATCTGGCCTTCTTTGCTCAACAGGGGCTTGCCCATCACCATGCGCTGCTTCGGAAAATCTACCCGGCGAAGCGGTTGCATATGGTGGTGGCATGGTGCTTAAACCGCACGCTGGCGGAGGTTCCGGCTGAGGCGTTTACGCTGCGGCACGCGCTGCTTGACGAAATGGCATAGTGTGCTTACATGATGGAATGTAGGGTATTCTTAAAAGGAGAGGCACATGGCCGCACAGCATTTAAACGACAGCGATTTTGAAGAAAAAGTGTTAAAATCTAAAGGGGTGGTGCTGGTGGATTTCTGGGCGGAATGGTGTGGCCCCTGCCGCCAGCTGGCCCCGGTGCTGGATGAAATCGCAGGCTCTCACGCAAGCAAAGTGACGGTGGCTAAGGTCAATATCGATAAGAACCAGGAATCCGCGCAGAAATACGGCGTGCGCAGCATTCCCACGCTGATCCTGTTCAAAGACGGGCAGCCGGTTTCCACCAAGGTCGGCTCGCTGCCCAAATCCAAGCTTGTCGAGTGGATCGACTCGGTCGCTTAAATCAACTAACGCAAGATTTATTTGCGGAATTCAAGCATACCCCGGTCATCGCGGGTGAGCTTGAGTTTTATGTGCCCGGCGCAAGCAAGCTGGCTGACTTAAGCCAATTCTGGGAAACGCTGCGCGCCCGCTGCATAGACGCAGGTCTGCCGCTGCTCAATATCGAAGCCGAGCGCGGGCATGAGCAGTTCGAAATGGCCATGCGCCCACGCCGCGAGGCGGGCATGGCGGCGCAGGACATCGTTCGGTTTAAACAGCTTCTTTCTCACCTTGCGCAAGAGGCAGGCGTGAAGGCTTTGTTTGCCGCCAAGCCGTACGCCGACCAGCCGGGGAGCGGGCTGCACATTCATATCCATCTGGAAAACGAGGCGGGCGAGAATATGTATTGGAAGCAGGAAGCGCAGATGAGCGATGCGCTCCGCCACAGCCTGGGCGGCCTGCTGGCGACGATGCGCGAATCCATGTCCGCATTTGCGCCCGCGCCTGAATCGCGCAGCCGCTTTGTGGCGGGCGGCAACGCGCCGACCACACTCAGCTGGGGCGCCAATAACCGCACCACGGCGCTCAGGCTTCCCGGCAAGCCGTCGCGGCATAAGCATATCGAGCACCGCGTGGCCGGGGCGGATGCGGAGCCTGCGGAGGTCATTGCTGCGATTTTAGCGGGAATCCATTACGGGCTGAGGCATGGCTGCGAGCCGGGCGCGCAGATTTACGGCGATGCCAGCCTGGCGATGTACGGGCTGCCGAAGCTATTTGGTTAGCATTTTCATTCCGGCCTTCGCCGGAATGACGAAGAGTCTAACGCCCGTGACAGCTCGCCGACGAAGCGGACAGCCTCGGCAGCGTTGCCTTTGCTTCGCGCGATGACATCCACCAGCGCGCTACCCACCACCACCGCATCGGCGAATGCGCCAACCTCTTTGGCTTGTTCGGGCGTCTTAATGCCGAAGCCTACCGCAACGGGCAGTGTTGCGTGCTGCTTGATTGCGCTGACCATTTCTTTCACCGCCGTGCCTTCCGCGCCTTTTGCGCCTGTAATGCCGGCGATGGCGATGCAGTAGACGAAACCGCTGGCGGTGGAAAGCAGCTGCCTGGCGCGCGCCTCGCCGCTGGTGGGGGCGATCAGGCGGATAAACGCCAGGCCGGAGGCCTTGGCTTCGGAGGTGAATTCCTCTTCTTCCTCCGGTGGCAGGTCTACCAGAATGACGCCGTCAACTCCCGCTTCCGCGGCGCGCGCGCAGAACGCATCCACCCCCATGCGGTAAATGGGGTTATAGTATCCCATCAGCACGATAGGCGTTTTAGCATCGTACTTCCGAAAGCGGGCAATCATGTCAAGGATGCCGCTTAACGTTGCGCCTGCTTTTAACGCGCGCAGCCCTGCCTGCTGGATCACGGTGCCGTCCGCCATCGGGTCGGAAAAGGGTGCTCCGATTTCGATAATGTCCGCGCCCGCATCCGGCAGTTCGTTCAAGATAGCCTCGCATGCCTCCATGCCGGGGTCGCCGCCCATGATGAAGGGGATGAGGGCGGCGCGGCCTTCGGCGTTGACCTTGGCGAAACGCTCGGAGATACGGTTGGTCACAGCTTCACCCCGAATTTGTCAGCGAGGGTGAAAATATCCTTGTCGCCGCGCCCGCAGACAT
>CAYMDD010000125.1:1730-5636 GCA_964389045.1 uncultured Rickettsiales bacterium | reverse complement strand
CTCCTGCACCGTGCGCTGGATCGCGCCGGCGATTTCGCTTACCGTGAATTCGGGCAGGTTGTGCTGAAGCAAGCTTTCTGGCATAAGGCCTCGGTAATGTAGCCTTAAGGAACATCTGTTGCCATGGGAAAAAACATCCTCGTCATCGGCTCCGGCGGTAGGGAGCACGCCATCTGCTGGAAGCTGAAAACCTCGCCGCAACTGGAAACGCTGACCTGCGCGCCCGGCAACGCAGGCATCGCCGGCGTGGCGAAATGCGTGGATTTGCCTGAGCACAAGGATGTGCTGCGGTTCTGCCGCGACATGCGCATCGACCTGGTGGTAATCGGCCCCGAGCAGCCCTTAGTGGAGGGTTTGAGCGACCTGTTGCGCACGCAAGGCATCGCCGTCTTCGGTCCTTCCCAAGCGGCGGCGCGGCTGGAAGGCTCCAAAGCCTTCACCAAGGCCCTGTGCGAGAAGTATCATATCCCCACCGCCGCGTACCGCGCTTTCACCGACGCCGACGCCGCGCATGCCTATGCGGCGAATCAATCCTTTCCCCTCGTCATCAAGGCCGACGGGCTGGCTGCGGGCAAGGGCGTCATCATCGCGCAGAATAGCGCGGAAGCCGCTCGAGCTATCGACGATATGTTTGCAGGCAATTTCGGCGCAGCGGGAAGCACGGTGGTGATCGAGGAATTCTTGGAAGGCCGCGAAATAAGCTTCTTCGCCTTGTGCGACGGCAGCCATGTGCTGGAATTCGCCGCCGCCCAAGACCATAAGCGCGCCTATGACGGTGACAAGGGACCAAACACCGGCGGCATGGGCGCCTATTCGCCGCCGCCCGCCGCCACGCCGGAGCTGTGCAGACAAGTGATGGAATCCATCATCCGCCCGACCGTAGAAGCCATGAAGAAGGAGGGCTGCCCGTTCCAAGGCGTACTGTTTGCCGGCCTGATGCTGACCAAAGACGGGCCGAAACTTTTGGAATACAATGCTCGCTTCGGCGACCCGGAGACGCAGGCCATGCTGATGCGCATGGAAAGTGATCTGCTGCCGCTGCTGGAAGCCTGCGCGCACGGTAGGCTGGCGGAGGCAAAACCGCCGGTTTTTTATCAGGAGGCTTCCGTCTGCGTGGTCATGGCTGCGAAGGGCTACCCCGGCGCATATGCCAAGGGAAGCATCATCGCCGGGCTAGAGGCGGCGGAGCATACCGGGGCGGTGGTATTCCATGCCGGTACGGCCAGGGAGGCAAACAACATCATTGCCAATGGCGGGCGCGTGCTGGGAGTGACCGCGCTGGGAAAAAGTATTGATGCAGCGCGCTCAAATGCTTACGCTGCAATCGACCACATTGAATGGGCGCAGGGGTTTTGTCGGCGCGACATCGCCGCGATCACCGGCTCTTCTTAATAATAGGTAACCAATACGCTTGTTTTCTGCGCCAGACCCTTTATAGTGCGCTGCTGAATTTAACGTTTGTGCCTGCACGCGGGAGCCACAGAAATGGCCGAAGAAAACCACTCCAGCGTAGTACGCCCCAAGGTCGGGCGCGCTCCGTTTTTGCCTCCCGAGCCGCGCGCAGAGCAAACGGCTCGCACTAAGCGCAAGCCGCTTTACATCCTCGGCATCACGCTAATTATTGCATTTATGACTGCCCTGGCATGGCAAGGCGGAAAAAACACGGAAACAAAAACCGCTGCGTCTCCGCCCATTCCCGCTCCCGTGACGATACTGGAAAACCCCACGCCGCCTAATTCAGCCGCCCAAGCCGCCCGCGCCGAACCAGCTGCGCCGCCCGCTTCGGCGAAGCAGCCCTTGGCCGAGGAGTCGCCGATTGACAAGGCGGACACAAAACGGTTACTTTCCATTCTTAGCAATCATTAACCTAGTCCACCGCAATGGATTAATTTTATTGCAAGGAACCGCCGCCATGCGCTTTGTTTTTTCCGCCGCCATCGCCGCTGCCGCGCTTTGGGCCGTTAGTGCCTCTGCCGCAAGCACCAAGGAAAACGTGGTGCTCGGCCTGGTCACCGGGCCTGCTACCGGCACTTATATCGCCATTGGGCGCGATATCGCCCGCATCGGCCAGGAAGCGGGCGTGCAAGTAGACGTGAAAGAGTCCGAAGGCTCGATCGACAACATCAAGCGCATCAACAGCCGTGAAAATGCAGCGCTCGGCATCGTGCAATCCGATGTGCTGGGGTTCTTAAGCCGCTCGCGCAACCCTGAGACGGTCAAAATCGCCTCCCGCCTGCGGCTGGCCTTGCCGCTCTACCGCGAGGAGGTGCATGTCCTTGCCAGGCGCAGCATCGGCTCGTTTAAGGATTTAAACGGCAAGCGCGTGGTGATCGGCGAGGAAGGCAGCGGCCATATGCTCACCGCCGTCAACCTGCTGTCGATGATGAATATCAAAGTGGCCGAAACGCTGAAGATGGCGCCGCCCGAAGGCGTGGTGGCCGTTCTCCAGGGCGAGGCGGACGCCATTATCTTCGTCGGCGGCAAACCGGTCAAGCTGTTCAAGAACATGGAAAGCCTTTCTTCCTCCGACCAGAACCGTTATGCGCCGCTGCTGGAAAAGGTGCATTTCCTCGCTTTGGCCGAACCGCGCATGCTGGAGGAATACCAGGTGGCGGAAATCTCTGCTCAGGATTACGGTTTTGTGAAGGAGCGCATCCCTACCATCGCGGTGACGGCGGCGCTGGTGACGTATGATTTCTCCGTGGTTAAAAACCAGGAGCGCTGCAACGCGCTTAAAAGTTTAAGCAACGCCGTGCGTAAACATATCGGTGAGTTAAAAACATCCGGCCATCCCAAATGGCAGGAGGTGGATTTGAATGCCGATCTGGGCTTCTGGAAAAAAGACCGCTGCAGCCTGCCGGATAATTCGCAGAACCAGGCGGATACGGTAGCGGACAAGAAAGACCTGCTGGCGGTCATAGGCCGCAGCGGCTCGGCGGAAAAAACACAAGAAAAGCCCACGTCGCCTGATCAGAAGAAATGATGCAGCTTCTTGCCTTTGGCGCCCAAATACGCCTCGTTCTCGGCGCGTAAGCCCACCACCAGCGGCACCCGCTCCTGCACGCGGATGCCTTCTTTTTCCAAGCCCTCGATTTTTGCCGGGTTGTTGGTAAGCAGCCGCACCGCCGCAACATTCAGCGATTGCAGGATTTGCGCCGCCACCGAGAAATCGCGCTCGTCGGGCGCGAATCCCAGCAGCAGATTCGCCTCTACCGTATCCATCCCCCGATCCTGCAGGCCATAGGCGCGCAGCTTATTACCGAGGCCAATGCCTCGCCCCTCCTGGTTTAAATAAAGCAGGATGCCGCCTTCCCGCATCGCCGCTAGCGCCGCGTGCAGCTGGTCGCCGCATTCGCAGCGTAGCGACCCCAGCACATCGCCAGTCAGGCATGAGGAATGGATACGCACCAGCGGAGATGCGCCCGGGTTCTCCACCAGCAGCGCCAAATGCACGGCATGGTTGAGCGTGTCGCGGTAGGCGAGGATTTCCGTGTGGGGAAAATTATGCAGGGGAAGCTTCACCGTCTCCGGCGTGATACGCTCCAATTTTGGCTTGAGAGCCGCATAACGGAAGACGGCTTCCGCTTCTACCTCCAGCAATCCTTGGGCTTCGCCTGGCAGGATGGAGACAAGCGCCGCAGCAGGGGCAAGGCCGCTCAAGCGTACCAGCGCCAACGCTGCCGCCTCCGCCGAACCGGAAATCAACTCTGCAATCGGCAGTTCCGCGCTTTGGAGAGAAAGCGTAAAGCCGCTCGCCGCCTTTTCCAGCGCCACGGGCAGAACGATGCCCTCCGCCGTCGCAGGATAGCCCAGCTGCGTGGCCGTATGCGCGGAAAACACCACGCTGCCCTGCTTCGGTTCCGCCTGCCGCAACGGCTCGGCGGAAGCATGCTCCACCGCCAGCAC
>CAYMDD010000125.1:1289-1720 GCA_964389045.1 uncultured Rickettsiales bacterium | reverse complement strand
CGCACCGGCCTTGCTTGCCGAAGTTCAGCCGTGCCGCGCTCCACGGCGATGCGCCATCCCTTATCGTTGCTCTCCCATTCCATGCGCTGGCCTATAGCGTAAAACGCTCTTTAGCGCAAATTTCCTTGTATTCGGCGGGAAATGTGGCGTTATACTTCGGTTCTTTCCGTTTCCTTTGCCTTAAGGTACCGCTATGCACCGCCCCGCGCCCGCCTCCGCCCTCGACATCCGCGCGCCGATGAACGACGCCGAGCAGCGCGTCCTCACCCCGGAAGTGCAGGCATTCGTCGCCGCGCTGGCCGAGCGCTTCTCCGCCAGGCGCGACGCGCTGCTGGTAGCACGTGCCCAGCGCCAGGCGGCCATCGACGGAGGCGCAATGCCGGATTTCCTCCCCGAAACGAAATCCATCCGCGAAGCTGAGTGGAAAGTAG
>CAYMDD010000125.1:0-1279 GCA_964389045.1 uncultured Rickettsiales bacterium | reverse complement strand
GCGCCCATCCCCGCCGATTTGCGCGACCGGCGCGTGGAGATCACCGGCCCAGTGGAGCGCAAGATGATTATCAACGCGCTCAATTCCGGCGCTAAAGTGTTCATGGCCGACTTCGAGGATTCGCTGACGCCCACTTGGGACGCGGTGATTCAAGGCCAGATCAACCTGCGCGATGCCGTGGATAAGTCCATTTCCTATAGCAGCCCCGAAGGCAAACGATACACGCTTCAAGAAAAAACCGCCGTTCTCATTGTACGCCCGCGCGGCTGGCACCTGGAGGAGCGGCATGTCCATCTTAACGGCAAGCCCGTTGCCGGCGCGTTCCTCGATTTCGGCGCGTACTTCCTGCTTAATGCGAAGACATTGCTGGAAAACGGCTCCGGCCCTTACTTCTACCTGCCGAAGCTCGAAAGCCGTCACGAAGCAAAGCTCTGGGCAGAGATCTTCGCCTTCTCGGAGGAATGGGCGGGCTTGAAGAAAGGCACGATCAAGGCCACCGTGCTGATTGAGACGATCCTTGCCACCTTCGAGATGCATGAAATCCTCCACGCGCTTCAGGATTACTGCGTCGGCCTTAACTGCGGGCGGTGGGATTACATTTTCAGCTTCATCAAAAAATTCCACGCCCGGCCTGACTGCGTGCTGCCCGAGCGCGGGCAAGTCACCATGACCACGCATTTCCTGCGCTCATACTCCCTGCTGCTGATCGAGACCTGCCACCGCCGCGGCGCCTTCGCCATGGGCGGGATGAGCGCCTATATCCCCGTAAAAGGCGATGAGGCAGCCAATGCCAAGGCTTTCGCCATGGTGCGCGCGGACAAGGAGCGCGAAGCAGGCGACGGGCATGACGGCACGTGGGTCGCTCATCCTGGCCTGGTGCCGGTAGCCATGGAAGTGTTCGACAAGCACCTCGGAAACAAGCCGAACCAGCTGGAGAAAATTCCGGCAAACCCGCCGATCACCGCCGCCGATCTGCTCGCCGTCCCGGAAGGCGGCATCACCGAAGCAGGCCTTCGCAACAATATCAGCGTCTCCGTGCAATACCTCGCCTCCTGGCTCGCGGGCAACGGCTGCGTGCCGATTAATAATTTGATGGAAGACGCCGCCACCGCCGAAATCGCCCGCTCGCAGCTGTGGCAGTGGATCCATCACGGGGCGAAGCTGGACGATGGCCGTATCATTACGGCGGCACTCTACCGCGAATTACTGAAGCAGGAACTAATGGCTATTGAAAAGAAACTGGGAGAAACGAAATTCGCGCTATTGCCTTATGTACGTG
>CAYMDD010000124.1:2900-5649 GCA_964389045.1 uncultured Rickettsiales bacterium | reverse complement strand
CTTTTTACCATTGCAATCGAACCGCCGAACCCTATAGTCTTTCGAAGATGATCCTTAAGCTTTACTTCAAACAGCGGAGGCCGCTATGCAGATGAACCGTAACTTACTGATTGTATTGGCAAGCCTGGCGCTGCTCATCATTGCCATACTAACGCTGCGCACCCCCTCCCAGCCGACGCCTCCGCCCATCCCCGGCGACAGCCTGACGGCGCCGGTTGAACCCCTGCAAGGCGGAGCGCCCTTAAGCAAGCAGCCCCCCGCGCAGCAACAGCCTGCCGCTAACGAGCCGGGCTATGTGCCTACGCTCCCGCCCGTTACTGCGCCGAAAACGATGGAAGTGCCCGATCCGGCAGCCATGGGCGCAGCCCCCGCCGCGCCCGGCTCCATGCCGGCGGACACTACCACGAAGGAAATCTCGGGCAGCATGGCCGCGCCCCCGGAAGTGGAAGGAAACAGCGCAGGCAGCGCCACGCCCGAAGGATTAAGCGATATGCCTGCCACCGAGGGCGGCTCCGCCCCTGCAACGGGCGATCCGCAAAACCGTTGAAACCGCGCGGGCATTCGTGTAGCGTGCCCGTTCTTTCCCAAAGAGCGGCTGGGTAGCAAAGTGGTAATGCACGGGACTGCAAATCCTGTATTCGGCGGTTCGATTCCGCCCCCGGCCTCCACGCTTAATTTGCAAATATGCTGTAGCCGCATAGTTTACTCGGAGCATCAAACAATCGTCTCATTTTAATACTGCTTTAACGGATCGGTGCTTGAATAGCCTCGGCATTTAGCCTTTCAGAAAAATTCAAGCGTTCGGCGGCAGTAGAAATTCTTATGGAACACCAGCACATGCATGCCCCCGTTGCGGAAGGCGGGTTTTTCTCTCGCCTATTCCAGACCTATGTGCCCCGGCAACAATGCATGTACCATGAGGCGGATGTCATCGCCACGCACCTGGTGTCGGACGCTCTTATCGCGGTGGCGTATTTTTCCATCCCCGTGGGGCTGCTCTATTTCGTCCGCAAGCGCAAAGACCTGGACTTTAACTGGATGCTGGTGCTGTTCGCCTTGTTCATCGTGCTGTGCGGGACCACGCATATTTTCAGCATCCTGGCCATCTGGCAGCCGCTTTACCGGCTGGAGGGCATCGTCAAGCTGCTCACCGGCATCGCCTCCATCGCCACCGCCATTCTGCTGTGGCGGCTCATCCCCGCCGCACTGTCGCTCCCCTCTTTAAAAGAGATTACCCGGCGGCGCGATGAGCTGGAAGTGCTGGTGGAGGAGCGCACCGCCGAACTGCGCCAAGTCAACGACGCGCTGCGCAGCGCCGATGCGCGCAAGGATGAGTTCCTGGCCATGCTATCGCACGAACTCCGGAACCCGCTGGCCTCGATCAGCAACGCCATTCAGCTGATGAGCATGCCTGCCGCCACGGCGGAGCATACAAGCTGGTCGAAGGACATCATCGTGCGCCAGTCGAAGCACATGACGCGGCTGATCGACGACCTGCTCGACGTATCGCGCATCACGCGCGGCAAGATCGAGCTGAAGAAAATACGGCTCGATGCCTCGGCGGTGGTCACGGGCGTGGTGGACGCGGTCAGGCCGCAGATCATTCAGAAAAAGCAGACGCTCAACGTCTCTATCACACCCGGCGGCCTGTGGTGCGACGCCGACCCGACGCGGCTGGAGCAGATCCTCACCAACCTTTTGGTCAACGCCACGCGCTATACGCCCGAAAGCGGCAGCATCCGCCTAAAAGCGGCGCGCGAGGGCGACCGTATCGTCTTCCGCATCGTCGATTCCGGGGTGGGTATCCCGCAGGAGAAACTAAGCGAAATCTTCGAACTCTTCGCCCAAGGAGATCGCACGCTTGCGCGCTCCGAAGGGGGATTGGGCATCGGCTTAACGGTGGTCAAGCGCATCACGGAAATGCACGGCGGCAGCGTGCGCGCCGCGAGCGAAGGTGCTGGTCACGGCAGCGAATTCATCGTAACGCTGCCTGCCGCGGCGCCGATGGAAGCATTGGCCGAACCGTCCGTAACGCATGCCGCGGAGCCAGGCGTCAGGCGCATCCTCATCGTCGATGATAATGTCGATACCGCCAGCGGCCTGGCGCAATTGCTCAAGCTTTCCGGCCACAGCACGCGCATCGCGCATGACGGCCCCGCCGCTATTTTGGAAGCGCACGCCTTTGAGCCGGATATTATCCTGCTCGATATCGGCCTGCCCGGCATGGATGGCTACGAAGCCGTCAAGCGGCTGCGCAAAGAGGGTTTCCAGAACACCTCCATCATCGCGCTGACCGGCTACGGCCAGGAGGAAGACCGCCGCCGCTCAGGCGAAGCGGGCTTCGATTTCCATCTGGTCAAGCCGGTGGATTTCGACATCCTCACTACCCTGATTAACACCATCCGCGAGCGCTGATTTTTCAAGCGCGCGATGCCCCGCGCCCCGGTTCGAGCACATGGTACACCGCATCGCAGATTTCCCCGGCGGCAAACGCATTTAAACCATCGCTGACATGGCCGCGCAAGGCGGCGGCAACATGGCCGTGAAGCGGATCGTCGGCTGTTCCCCTTAAACCTTCGCTTTCGGTGCGCGCCCAGGGCTGCTCTTTCTCTGTGCCGAGAGCACCGCGCACCGCCGTATCGATCACCTCTTCCCGCGCCTCGCCGGAAAGAAGTTTCGGAGGAATTCTTCGCTCTATCTCAGCCCGGAGCGCCGCTTCCTTGCCTTGCGCGGCTTTTCCCTCAGCCCT
>CAYMDD010000124.1:0-2890 GCA_964389045.1 uncultured Rickettsiales bacterium | reverse complement strand
GCCCTCTGCGCGGCGACCGCTTCCTCCAGGCTCATCCCATTAATCATGACGTTTTCTTCAATCGTCCGTAGGCGTCCGGTGACGGCAGCCTTGGTGGCTGCGCCTTTCAGCGCCGCGCCGATCATGGCAGCCGCCTCTTCGGCCTCCGCCGCTATCGCCCTGCTGTTGAATGCACGGTCGGCACTGTTTTCATAATGCCCGGGCGAGGCCTGGATCACCACGCCCTCACCGCCCTCATAGCGCCACTTATCTTCCATCTCCTTGCCGGAAGCGCCGCTTCCGCGGTCGGCATATTGCGGGTAAATCTCCATTCCCTGTTCCTTCAGCCTGGCGATAACCAGGTTCAACACCGTATCCGCAGGCGAGAGCGCCTCTTCTTCGCCTTGAAAAAACGACGAATTTCTCGCTTTAAGCTTGATTTGAACGGAGCCTTCGTAAATACCGTCGGAACCGGGCATCACCTCAACCGAGAACGGTTCAACCGATTGTTTTTCTTCATCTTTTTTCATATAATGTCCTGACCATTCCTATAATGAAGCAGGCCTAAAGAATACAGCAACCGTGCGTGCTGTTGTGTGAAGTTTGTGTGAAAACGGTAAAAAACCCTGCGGAAGCCGTGAGGCTTCCGCAGGGTTTTGGTAAGTCGCCCGCCGCGCCATTGCCCATTAAGCAGGCAGCGGCGCGGAGGGGGCTGGATCAGGACGCCTCCTTTCGGAAACGCCCCGCAAGGACGACGACGCCCGCCAGCCCGACGGCCAGCGACAGCCATGTCGCCGGTTCGGGCACTACGGGCGATCCCGGCGGATGCACCACCGGCGGAACCACCACGATAGGCGGCTTGCCGGGAAGCAGCGGCTTCTTCCCCGGATCACGGATGATCGGGGGGAAGACCGGCCAGTTCCACGGCGGGCAGTCGCCCAACGCTCGCACGAGCTTCAGGCTGTACTGGTCGCCGCGGATGCCGAGCACCTCCCACTCCCGGAAGGCCGATTGGCCGGTTCGGGAGTTGGTGTACTGGAGCCGGATCAAGTCCTGCTCCGGGCCGGCGCCGAAGACGATGCGGTCGCGCCCGCCGTCACTGAACAAAACCCGCACTTCCCGAAGCCCGTCCTTGGTGACGGTATCGAGAAGCTGGGTGACGCGCGGCATGTCGAGCACGCGCTCGCGCACCGCGTTCGACGTGATCGCGCCGGGCATGATCTCGAACCCGCCGAATGCCGAAGGCGATGCCATCAGGCAGAGCGCCAGAACTGCGAGGAGCCTCCATCGCATGGATGCCATCTCCTTTCTTCTCCCGTTAAGGGGATGAAAGGTGAACCCACTCCGCACGGCCAACATAGGACGGGCGGAGAAGGGCAAACGGAACATGTTTTATACGCTTTTTCGGCGGCGTGCGCCACTGAAAACCTAAGGATTCCGGCTCAAAGCGCAGCTATATCAGGCCATCCGGCGCGATATTCTACAAAAATTTACGGCAAGTCCTTCACCTGTGCTCCATGAATCCGGAATATTTTAATAACCCACTGTTTATTATTAATAATAAATTTTTAGAAGGGTGCAAAATGGAACATTTCGGAACATGACGCACCTTCACCGACAACCGGGCAGCGGTTTCAAGCATACGCTGGCCGCCGCTGCCCGGAAGTGAGAAAATCTCTGTAGTTCGTAAATAATTGCCGGTTTAAGCCGCCTGCCTGGCCGTGCTCTTGCCGTTCTTCAGCACATCCAGCACGCCGTGGAGATGGCGGTGCAGGTCGCCGGGCATTCTGCCGGTGATGAACTGCCCGTCGATCACCAGCGCCTCATCCACGAAGGTGGCGCCCGCTTTTTCCACCTCGTCCTTAATCTCCGGCCAGGCGCTGATGCGCTTGCCCTTCACCAGCCCGGCCTCGATCAATACCTGCGCGCCGTGGCAGATGGCGGCGAGCGGCCTGCCGCTTTGCGCGAATTCCTTCACCAATACGATCGCCCTGTCGTTCCTGCACAGCTCGGCGGGCGCCTTGCCGCCGGGGATGTAGATCAGCTGGTAATCGCCCGCGCGCACATCGTCGACCTTTTTGCTGTCCTTTAAACCAAGCCCGTGCTTGCCTTCGAACGCGCCGCCTTTGGGTGTTGCCACCTCCACATCGTATCCCTCTTCCGTCAGGCGGTAATAGGGATAGAAGAATTCCGTATCCTCCGTTTTGTCGGCGGTCAAGATCAGCACTTTCTGATTTTTGCGCAGACGCTCCGGGATGGGAGCGACGGCATGGGTGTCGCGCTCGCTGCTGCCGGTGATTTTATCCATCAGGCTCATGGGAATTCTCCTTGGGAAGTTTTTTTGAGGTGAAAATTCCGCCCACTGCACCACCCGCCCGATAAAATTTCCATAAGGCTTGCATGTCTTTTCCCGGCGTTTTACACCTTGGCATTCTTAATGCCGTAGTTCTATAATCATCTCATGGACTTAGAAACGCTGCGCACCCAATACCGCGACCGCATCCTTCAGCTTGCTGCGCAATATGGGCTGACCGATATCCGCGTCTTCGGCTCGGTTGCCCGCGGGGAAGCGCGGGAGGATAGCGACATCGACCTGCTCTATCACGGCCTGCCGGGGTGCAAGCCTCTGCGCTTCCGGCGCGAACTGTCTTCTCTTCTCTCTCCTGCATCCGTTGACGCAATCGACGACGAAGAAATGCACCGGCTGATTGCACCGTATATTTTGAAAGATGCTGTGCCGTTATGAGTAATGATTCCTTACTGGCGGACATTGCACGTCTGCACGACATCGTCACCGCCATTAATGACATTTATGCCCTTAATCATAGCGAATTGAAAGAAAGGCGGGATCTTCTGGCGGCTGCGTTTTGCTTCACAATTATCGGCGAAGCCTCCAGGCAGATCAGTATAC
>CAYMDD010000123.1:0-5671 GCA_964389045.1 uncultured Rickettsiales bacterium | reverse complement strand
GTGAAAGGCAACCAGTCCGCCCGGCTTAAGCTTGGCTCCATAGATTTGCAGCGCTTCGCGCGTGAGCAGATGCGCCGGAATCGCATCGGAGCTGAACGCATCGACGATAATCAGGCCGTAGCGCTCATCCGGCATGGCGGCGATCTTGAGCCTGCCGTCTCCGGCTTGCACGCTTACATTGGCCGGGCAGTCGCGCAGGTAAGTGAAATAGCGGGGATCGCCGGCGATAGCGATGACTGCCGGATCAATCTCAAAAAAATCAATGGTCTGGCCGGGCGCGCCCAGGCAGGCGGACGTGCCCGCGCCGAGACCGATGCCTGCAATCGGCGCCGTCTGTTCTTCAAGCGCATTCTTGATCTCTTCCAGCGCGTGGTAATAGGTGGTGAGCTTGGTGCGCTTTTCGGGCGCTAGCAACTGCATGCCATGCAACGTCGTGCCGTGAATCAGTAAATGTTTCTTTCCATCGGACGCCACCGTATTAATGCCGAAGAAATTGCGCTCCCGGTAAAGCACATCCGCGCTTTTTTGTGAGGAAGGCGCTGCAAGGCACAGCGCCGTCGCAGCATAAATCCCTACCAGCCCCAGCGCATAGCGCAACGGATAATCCCGGTATCGCAGCCCTATCCACACGCCGGCCACGAACAGCAGCGCCGCCAGTAGCGCATCCGCCTTGACGGATAGGCCGAACACCGTGTTCATGCCTGCCATTATCCGCGGCTGGGCTGAAAACAGCCACATCAGCGCGCCCGTTGAAACCAGCAGCAATGCGGCCAGCGTCACGCCAAGGGCAATATCTCTCACCAATGCGCGTTTTGTTGTCCAATAGCCGGGCACGTTCCCCAACCGCCCGAACACCACTGCAAGCAGTAGCGCCAGCGGATATTCCGCCACGGAGGAAAACAGCACCGGCGCCGCAAGCGTGTTGAACACTCCTCCGAGCATGCCGCCGAAGGCAATCCATAAGTAATACTCCGTCAGCCGCTTCGCGTCCGGGCGCAGCGCCGATAATGAGCCGTGGCAGATCATGCACAGCACAAAGCATACGAACAGGTGCAGCACCAGCACTGCTGTCAGGAACTGCAAATTCACCGCAAACGTCATGGCGGCCATCGGCAAAAGCACGATCTGGGCATGGATGGCGCGGTCGTGCATCGGCATGCCGGGCACGAAGGCGAGAATAAATGTCAGCAGGTAAAGAGCCAGCGGAATCACCCACAACAAGGGAAGCGAGGCGACGTCCGAAGTGATGAATGTCGTCACGCCCAGCAGAAGGCTGGAAGGGATAAATGCCAGCAATACCCATTCCAGCCGCCTGCGCAGGGAAACCGGCTGCGATTTTTCACCCGCCAAATGATGGGGGGCGGCGCTTGCGCCCGGATGGCGGAGCGCGGCGGCGCCGCAAAGAGTCAGCAGCCCCGCCAGCCCTGCGAACGCCGCCGACCACGTGGCCGTCATGGCATCCAGCGTCATCAGCGGCTCCAGCGCAAAGGGGAACGCAAGCAGCGCAATCAGGCTCCCGGCGTTGCTGGCGCTGTAGAGCGGATAGGGGTTGCGCGCATACGGGCTGTCGGTGCGGCTGAACCACGATTGTAGCAACGGCGCGCTGGCGGAAAGCAGAAAAAACGGCAAACCCGCGCTCATCAGCAGCGCGGATACGATAAAACGCACCGGCGCTTCCGCGGCGGCGCCGGCATCATGGTCGATACGCAGCGGTATAGTGACCAGCGCCGCGATCATCAGAAAGAATGCATGGGTGGCAACCTGTTTCCAAAGCGGCAGAAACCGGTTGAGCAGATGCGCATACGCATAGCCGAGAAGCAGAAGCCCCTGGAACACCATCATGGCGGCATTCCATATCGACGTGCCGCCGCCGAGCAGCGGCAGCAATGATTTAGACAGCATCGGCTGGACGAGAAACAACAGCAGCGCGCCGGTAAACGACGCTGCGGCAAACAGAGACATAAGCGATGCGGTCATCAAAAAAAGACGGCAATGATGAAATGTAAAAGCTATCTCTAATGAGCTTTTACACGGCAACGCCAGCGGATTCGACGGAAATAACGTAAAAACCGGAAGAAAGCCGATAGATGAAAGACGGCCTTATCAGGATGAACAGAGCGCAGTGCTGCTTAACTCAATATTTTGGCCTGGCCGTATTTCCGCGCGGCGGTTGCGGCGGTTGCAGCCGGGGAGGCATCATCGAACCATGCCACCAGATGCTCGCCGAGGTCCTTTCCCGACGCAGCCTCGATTCCGGCGCCGATGGCGGAGGCGATAAAGCCGATGGGGCCACCGAGCAAAGCGCCGCCGATCATACGCGCCCCGGCGGAGATGGTGTCGCCGGTGCTGGAGCGGTAGAGGCTGGAGATGATTGGAAGCTGCTGGAGCAGGTTGATGGTATCGAAAATATCTTTAAACGACAACCCGTCCGCGCCCCACAGGCAGGCCTGGCTTGAGCCTGGCGCGCAAGGCTTCAACGCCGCGTCGTGCCGCGGATTTTGCGAAGGGTATACGTATTCGACGGAAACATCCATAGCTGCATGGCGTTGCAAAAGCCGTGCCAATGGAAAGTGATGAATGGCGAGTGATGGTTCTTTTCATCACTTACAACGCATCAAGCATCACTATGAAACAGCTCCCGCCACGATTTCCGCCAGTGTCAGCTTCTCTTGCGCTGTTGCCTTTAGCTCATCCGTATGCGCAACGGCAAGCGCATCGCGCGCCGCCAGCAGCTGGCTTTGCGCTTCCGCCGTCGTCAGTCTCTCCAGCGATTGCGCGGTTTCCGCCAGGATATTGCAGTGGTCTTGCGTCACTTCCACGATGCCCCCTAAAATAGAGATCCGTTGGCGTCCGCCGTTCTGTGCGACCGTAATGAGCCCGGGTTTGAGCGAGGAAATAAATGGCGCATGCCCGGCCAGGACGCCGAATTCGCCGACCGTGCCGGGCGCGGTCACCATCGTTGCTTCGCCTTCAAAGAAAACGCGCTCCGGGGTAATAAGGGAGAGGTGGAAGGTGTCGGGCATGGTGTTTCCTTTGGCTGGTCGTTTATAGTCAATCGTCGGTCGTTAGAAAAAACGACTGACAATTAACGATTAACGACAAACGATTACGCTGCCTCCGTGGCCATCTTGCGGGCTTTTTCCACGGCTTCTTCGATACCACCGACCATGTAGAACGCCGCCTCCGGCAAGTCATCGTATTTCCCGGCCACGATGTCCTTGAAGCCTTGAATGGTATCGGCGAGCGACACCAGTTTTCCGGGGCTGCCGGTGAACACTTCGGCCACGTGGAAGGGCTGGGAGAGGAAGCGCTGGATCTTGCGCGCGCGCGCCACCACCAGCTTATCCTCCTCCGACAGCTCATCCATGCCGAGGATGGCGATGATATCCTGCAAAGATTTGTAGGTCTGCAGCACTTTCTGCACATCGCGCGCCACCTGGTAATGCTCCTCGCCCACGATGGCCGGATCGAGCACGCGGGAGGTGGAGTCCAGCGGATCGACCGCCGGAAAAATCGCCATTTCCGCGATCTGGCGGGAAAGCACGGTGGTTGCGTCGAGATGCGCGAAGGTGGTGGCGGGCGCGGGGTCGGTCAAGTCGTCGGCAGGCACGTAAACGGCCTGCACGGACGTGATCGAGCCTTTGCGGGTGGAGGTGATACGCTCCTGCAGCGCGCCCATGTCCGTCGAAAGCGTCGGCTGGTAGCCCACCGCCGACGGGATGCGGCCCAAGAGCGCTGAGACTTCCGACCCGGCCTGGGTGAAGCGGAACACGTTGTCCATGAAGAACAGCACGTCCTGCCCTTCCTGGTCGCGGAAATATTCGGCCAGGGTCAACCCCGTCAGCGCCACGCGGGCGCGGGCGCCCGGCGGCTCGTTCATCTGCCCGTACACCAGCGCTACCTTGGATTTGGCCTGGTCGTCCAGGTCGATGACCTTGGAATCGATCATCTCATGATAGAGATCATTGCCCTCGCGCGTGCGCTCGCCGACGCCGGCGAAAACCGACACGCCGCCATGCGCCTTGGCGATGTTGTTAATCAGCTCCATGATCGTCACCGTTTTACCGACCCCTGCGCCTCCGAACAGCCCCACCTTGCCGCCCTTGGCGTAAGGCGCGAGCAAATCGATCACCTTGATGCCGGTAACTAAAATCTCCGTCTTGGTCGATTGCTCGACGAAATCGGGAGCTGCATTGTGGATCGGCGCGGTGCGGGTGGCGGCCACCTCCCCGCGCTCGTCGATCGGCTCGCCGATCACGTTTAAGATCCTGCCCAGCGTCTGCGGTCCGACGGGCACGGCGATCGGCGCGCCGGTATCGGTGACGTTCTGCCCGCGCCTGAGGCCGTCCGTCGAGTCCATGGCAATGCAGCGCACCTCCGATTCGCCCAGATGCTGCGCCACTTCCAGCACCAGCCGCGTGCCGTTATTATCGGTTTCGAGCGCGTTCAAGATCTCGGGCAGGTGCCCGACTTCGAAGGCAACGTCAACGACAGCGGAAATTACTTGAGTAATAGTGCCGGTGGTGGGCGACATAGTAGTCCTTAAAATATGATATGGAATTGACGGAAGTGTAGATAGCTAATCCCACCCGGAGATGCAAGCACTATGCGTGATTGAGCGTCAACCGGCTAAGGCACTAACGAATTTCACGAAATTGTCATTTTATTCGCAGGCGGTAAACCCGCTATATTACAGCCGCCGTGAAGTAAATATTGATTTTAAACAGATTAATGCAGTTTAGACTTAAAGAACAGCCTTTTAAGCACGAAATGGTGCAAGAAGCCTTTCAGGAATGGAAACGGCAGCTTAAACGGCTCCTGCCTGATCCTGAGGCGGTAAATCCTGATGTGCAAAGTTTTACGCTTCTCAAAGAGCATGAAGCGGCGCTGGAGCGCGAGATCGCCAATTTAACCGCGCTGCACCACGAAGCCAAATCCCTGCCTGAAACCATTCGACCGAAAAAGCTGCAGCTGATCAATAAACAGCTGGCCACGCTGCGCCGCGCGCTTCACGACATCCGGGATACGCCGGAATACATACTCGACAAGCTGCGCATCTCGGCTGAGGAGACGCTGAATGCCTTAAATGCGGAGGCGGGAGATGCAACGGTGGGGCATATCGCCTTCGATGAAAACCGGCACGTGCGCCGTGATTACATCGAAAGGCTGTACCGGGATAGTAGTGACGATGTGCGCAAGCGGTATGAGGAGATGGACCATTGGTACGCCATCGGCAGCGAATATGCCTTAAGCCATCCCGGCGCACAAGACCGTGCATATGAGATCGCTTTAGTACCGGAACCTATCCGGCACGCCAAATGGCATTTCATGGTGGCATTGGCGGACGTGGCATACCATATCAGCACGCAGCCTGAGGATGGCACTGAGACAGGCAAGCACCGGCACCAGATTCTCGCGCGGCTCTTAAGCCATCTCTCAAGGCATGAGCGTGGCGCTACCAACCCTACCATGCCGTATACGCATAAGCTCCGCCATAATCCTGCCATCCACTCGCTGCACGTGGTAGCGCTTGCTGATAAAATATTCCACCATGCCTATAAGAAAGTTGAAAACCGCCATCCTTTCGGCGAGAAAGCCAAGCTCTGTAAGAAGGCGTGGCGTGTTTTGCGTGACCGCACCATGATTATGGCGCTGCTGCATGATATGGGAG
>CAYMDD010000122.1:5320-5673 GCA_964389045.1 uncultured Rickettsiales bacterium | reverse complement strand
CACTGGGCGAAGCCTTCCGTGTCCGGCTTGTAGCCGTACTGCAGACAGTGGCGGATATCGGCCTGCCGCTGCTCCTCGCGCATCTGCGCCAGCTCTTCCGGCGTGGCGCAGGAGATAAGGCCTGCCGCAATGACCGGCAGGAATAAGAGCGATCGTTTCATATACATTCTCCTGTACGAAATCGGTTATTTTATCACAGCACTCCTGCCTTCCCGAGCATCCACATCATGGCAAGGTAAAGCAGCGCCGTTACCGCGCAGCTCAACCCCAGCGCCAGCCAGAAATTCATGCTGTGTCTCAGCATCGCGGGCAGAATCAGGAACAGCGGCAGCGAAGGAAGCACAAACCAGAAA
>CAYMDD010000122.1:0-5310 GCA_964389045.1 uncultured Rickettsiales bacterium | reverse complement strand
CCGGTTTCCTTCCACAGCCAAAGAATGCCCAGTATGGAAATCAGCGGCAGCGAGGCAATGAGCGCGCCGATGCCGGGACTGCGTCTCGCCGCCTCCGACACCAGCATGACGATAATACCCGAAAGCGCTGATTTTATAACCAGATAGAGCATCTTCCCTTCGTCCCCTTCGAAGTACCGTCCTTGCATCCATGCACGGCACGGGCTATGATTGCGTCTTTTATGCTAAACGCCGCAAAATTACCATGACGAAACCGCATTACCCCGCCGTCAACCCCAACCCCGATTTTCCCGCCGTCGAGCGCGATATCCTCGACTTCTGGCGCGACCATTCCCTGTTCGAGCGCTCGGTGGCCGCGCGGCCTGCCAAGAAAGACGGCGCAAACAACGAATTCATCTTTTATGACGGCCCGCCGTTCGCCAATGGCCTGCCGCATTACGGCCACCTCCTCACCGGCTATGTGAAGGACGCCTTCGCGCGTTATCAAACCATGAAAGGCAAAAGAGTCGAGCGCCGCTTCGGCTGGGATTGCCATGGGCTTCCGGCAGAGATGGGCGCGGAGAAGGAGCTGGGCATATCGGGGCGCCAGCAGATCACGAATTACGGCATTGGCCAGTTCAACGACTATTGCCGCAGCTCGGTCATGAAATACCGCGCCGAGTGGGAATACTACGTCACCCGCCAGGCGCGCTGGGTGGATTTCCAGGGCGATTATAAGACGATGGACACCGGTTTCATGGAATCCGTGCTGTGGGCATTCAAGCAGCTGTGGGACAAAGGCCTGGTGTACGAGGCCTACCGCGTAATGCCCTATTCCTGGGCAGCGGAGACGCCGCTGTCGAATTTCGAAACGAAGCTGGACAATGCCTACCGCGAGCGGGAGGATAAGGCGATTACGGTGAGTTTTAAGCTCGACAGTGTCGAGCTTAAGAAAAGAATTCCCAATTTGCCGGAAGCAAAAGAATACCGGATTCTCGCGTGGACGACAACGCCGTGGACATTGCCGAGCAATCTGGCTTTAGCAGTTTCTAGTCAGATGCACTATGCCTATCAGATCAAAGAGGGCATTTGCTATATATCTGCCAAGAAGGGGATCGAATTTAAAGAAGATGAAGCTCAAACCTTAAATTATAGCTTTAGATCTCTATCAAAGAGAGATTTTCATTATGATTTTGGAGGCTTACATCAGTCAAATTCAGGGGCGCTGACTTCATATCCCTGTCCAATTAAAAATCAAGATGCTGTCGATGATACATGGAACGCTTTTAGAATGCATCAGGATAAACATGGCTTTGGCCAATGGGGTATTTACAATAAGCAAGGCAGATTTCTGGGTCATGCAGGACTACAAGTCGATGTAAATAAACCAGGGCAACTGAGATTAGATTTTGCAATTGACCAAGAATGCTTGATCGATCAAAGCTATGAGGAAATAATATCTGCTTGGATAGACTATGCTTTTATAAATTTAAGAGCATCACATGTATTTACATCAATCCAAGAGAACCAAAACGTAAAAAATTTTTTAAGCGAAATAAGATTCAAGGAGATAGAGACAGAGCGCACTAATCAGCCAAAAATTTTAGTACTAGATAGGGATGCTTATGTACTGGATGGCGACAGGTTGTGTAATCTTCTGTACGAACCTCTTTTCCCCTATTTCGACGGCCACCCCAACGCCTTCCGCATCCTCGACGGCTCGGATTTTGTCACCGACGCGGACGGGACGGGCATTGTTCATCTTGCGCCGGGCTTCGGCGAGGATGACCAGCGCGTATGCGCGGCAAACGGCATCGAGGTCGTCTGCCCGGTGGATCATGCGGGGCGGTATACGGAGGAGGTTTATGACCTGCCTGACCTGTCGCTGAAAGGCCTGAACGTCATCGCCGAGAATGCGGCGCAGTACAAGTTCGGCGAAGCCAATGAGCGCATTATCCGCTGGCTAAAAGACCATGGTCAACTAATCAAGCAGGAAACCATCAAGCACAACTACCCCCATTGCTGGCGCACCGATACGCCGCTGATTTACCGGGCGATGCCGAGCTGGTATGTCGCTGTCACTAAAATCAAAGACCGGATGGGCGAGCTGAATCGGGAGATCAACTGGATTCCCGCGCACGTGAAAGATGGGGCGATGGGGCACGGCATTGCCTCCGCGCCGGATTGGTCGATTTCGCGCAACCGGTTCTGGGGCACGCCGATCCCCATCTGGCGGAGCGACAACCCGGAGAACCCGAAGCTGTATGTTTTCGGGTCGATCAAGGAGTTGGAGGAATTCTTTGGCGTGGAGGTGAAGGATCTGCACCGCCCGTTTATTGACACGCTCACAAAGAAAGACGGGGAATACACCATCCGCCGCGTGGAAGACGTGTTCGACTGCTGGTTCGAATCCGGCTCGATGCCGTATGCCTCACAAGGTTTTCGAGGCGAAGGAGAGCCGCCCAATTTTCCCGCCGATTTCATCGTGGAGTACATGGCGCAGACGCGCGGGTGGTTCTATACGCTTATGGTGCTCTCCACCGCGCTCTTCGACAAACTGCCGTTTAAAAACTGCATCTGCCACGGCGTGGTGCTCGACGATAAAGGGCGCAAGCTCTCCAAACGCTTGAACAACTATGCCGATCCTACGGAGCTGTTTGAAAAATTCGGCGCGGATGCACTGCGCTGGTTCATGCTTTCCTCGCCCGTGATGCGCGGGAGCGAGCTACAGATCGACCCGGAAGGCAAGTTCATCCGCGACGTGGTGCGCCTTTCCATCAAGCCGATCTGGAACGCCTACAATTTCTTCTGCCTTTACGCAAACGCGGATAATATTAAAGGAGAATTTTCAAACGCTTCCGAGCATGTGATGGATAAGTATATCCTCTCCAAGCTGACCAGCGCCGTACTCGCCGTGGAAGAAGCGCTGGACGGCTACCGCACGCCGGACGCCTGCATCGCGGCAGAGCGGTTTTTCGAGACGCTTAACAACTGGTACATCCGCCGCTCCAAACCACGTTTCTGGGATGAGGGAAAAACGGCGGATAAGCAGGCGGCTTACAATACGCTCTTCACATGCCTCCACAGCATGCTGCGCGCCATTGCGTCGCTGCTGCCCTTGACGGCGGAGGAAATATATCTCGGCCTCACCATCAGAGGCGAGAGAGTACCGGAGTCTAGCGTCCATCTGGGCGAATTCCCCATGCCGGACAGAGCGCTACAAGATAGCGCCCTTGAGTCCGCCATGGACAATGCGCAAGCCATCTGCAACGCGGCGCTCTCGGTGCGCGCAAGCCGGAATCTGCGCGTGCGCCTGCCGCTCGCCAGCTTAACGGTGGTGTCGAAAAATGCCGCTCAGCCGGTTGAATTCGAAAGCGTACTCCGCGACGAGGTGAACGTAAAGCAGGTGCTTTTCTCCACCGCCTTTGATGATTATGCAACGCTTAAACTCCAGGTGCATTTCCCGATTGTCGGCAAGCGGTTGCCTGCGATGATTAAACAAATCATCCCGGCGGCCAAGAAAGGCGAATGGAAGCAACTGGACGGCGGCAGGCTGGAAATCGCGGGCGTAGTGCTGGAGCCGGGCGAATTCGCGCTGCAACTGGAGGCGAAACCGGAATATGCTTCCTCCGCGCAAGCGCTTGGCGATAATTCCGCGCTGGTTGTGCTGGACACCACGGTTACTCCAAGCTTAGAGCGCGAAGGCTTGGCGCGCGACATGGTGCGGCTGATTCAGCAGGCGCGCAAAGACGCAGGCCTGCATGTCTCCGACCGCATTGCGCTGTCGCTGGTGGTGCCGGAGGGCATTGCCCAGGCGGTGGCGGAGCATGAATCCTACATTACCGAGCAGACCCTTGCCGTACGCTTAAGCATGGATGCAAGCGCAAACGTGGATTTCGTGCGCGAGGCGGAGCTTGAAGGGGATAAAATCATTGTGGGGTTACGCCGCGCTGCTTAAAAAAAATTAGCACATAATCACCCTTACGTTTGCCTTTAGCGGCAAAAACGCCTAGAGTGGCCGAATCCCTAACCATGAATACCGATTTATGCTTGCTATCGTTCACCGCAAGAGCGCTTCCGTTTTATTTGCAGCGCTGCCGCACATGCTGATCGCCGGCATGGCGATGGCTAATCCGCTCGGCAATGCCTATTGCCGTTATGCGGAACTGATGGCCGATGTCGGAAATGCGCTGAAAATCCTCGCGCTGATTATTTTCGGCCTGATACTGCTTTTTTCCAAGGCGAGCTGGGAGAAGGCGCTGCTGCACATCGCGGCGGGAGCAATACTAATCGGCGCGGGCGAGATTCTGGTGGCCACGGGCGCAACGGACAGCGGCTGCACTTGAAGTGTATTGCTAGACGGCGGAAGATTCGCTATGAAGAGGGATAAGCTCCCTTTCATCGGTGATGCCACAAGCTGCCGTAATTTGTTATGAATCCTTCATTTTCCCATTGGCCGCAACAGGCTCCGCCCAGCGTCAACATGGCGCTCGGCCAGTTGATCACCAACAATGTGCTCGACCCGAAGCTGCTCGACGCGCTGACCCATATCCCACGCGAAATGTTCGTGCCGCCGCAATTTGAGGCTTCGGCCTATGTGGATGGGGATTTACCGCTGGGCGGCGGGCGCTACCTGCTGGCGCCGCTGACTCTTGCCCGCATGCTGACCATCGCCAATATCAAGCCCGGCGACCACGTGCTGGATATCGGCGCGGGTTATGGCTACACGGCTGCGCTCCTCAACCGTATGGGCGCATCCGTCACCTTGTGCGAGAACGTGCCGGAATTCGCAGCCCACGCCGAGCGCAATCTGCGCACGCTGGGGCTGGAGGCCGCACGCATCGTGCCGGTTTCAAGTTTAGCCGAAGGCGCAAGCGCCCATGCGCCTTACGATATCATCCTGATCGAAGGTGCGGTGCAAACGGTGCCAGACAGCCTGGCGGCGCAGCTTGAAGGAGGCGGAAGCTTGATTGCGGTGGCATCTTTAGGCCAAAAAGGGCTGGAGGGTGGTAGAGGGTGGATCACCGAATACCGGAAAACCGGCACGGGTATTTCCGCGCAGCCGCATCAGGAAGCGGCGGCGCGGCTTCTGCGGGATTTCGCGCAGCCTCCTGCGTTTCATCTCTAAACCATAGGGGAAGCAAGGGTTTTTTAATGATTTGGCGCTACGTTCAACCCCTATTCACCCCTCACGCGCGTTGGGAGACATCGCATGGCTAGCGCCTCTTCATCGCCCAAAACGAGCGAACAGGAGCAGGAAATGTCGATGGAGGAAATCCTCCAGTCGATCCGGCGCATCATAGCAGAGGAAGGCGACGACCAGGGCATGAA
>CAYMDD010000121.1:4425-5678 GCA_964389045.1 uncultured Rickettsiales bacterium | reverse complement strand
TTCTGTGGCGCTTTCCCTGGGGTCGCCCCCGGCGGGCGTTACCCGCCGCCGTCTTTTCGTGAAGCCCGGACTTTCCTCCTCCCTGCGCCAAAGGCTTTGGGAGGCGGCCATCCGGCCATCTGGCGACAGAAACACTAAACCTTTGTGAGTAGATCGGCAAGGATTGAAGCGCATTCCGAATCCCATAGGGCTGTCAAGGCGTTAGGCCGGAAATGCCGCTGGAAGGCGGTGACGGCTTTCGGCAGATCGGAAATATCATAGCCGTATTCCGCCAACGCAGCCGCATCCCTCGCAACACCTGCCCGGCATCCGCCATCCGGCCACAACCCCACCCCTTCCCCGGCTGCCCAAGCCCAATCGAACAGCTCGCCGGGGTCTTCCTTGCGGGCGGGCGCCACATCCGAATGGCCGACCACATTGCATGCCGGGATCGTGTGGCGCAAAAGGATGCCCCGGCATAAGCGGATCACCGCCTCCATCTGCGCGTTCGGAAATGGCCGGTAGCCAAATTCATGGCCGGGGTTGACGATCTCGATGCCGATGGAGCGGTGGTTGATATTGGTGTTCCCCCGCCAGGCGCTTACCCCCGCATGCCAGGCGCGCATTCCTTCCGGCACCAGCGCGTACACCTCTCCTTCTTCATCTACCATGTAATGCGCGCTGACCTTGGCCTGTTCGTCGCACAGCCGCGCGAGCGCCTCTTCCGCCGTGCGCATGCCGGTATAATGCAGTACCAGCATATCGACGGCCTGGCCGCCTCGGCTGTCATGATTCGGGCTTGGGCGGTGCTTCATACGCTCTCCCCTGCCTCCGCCAGCCTTGGCCTGCGCATCACGATCACGGCAATGCCGAAGATGGTCAGCCCCGCGCCGACCAGCGCCTGCATACCCACCGGCTCGGCGAAAAACGCCCAACCCGCCAGAATGCCGAAAACGGGCGTGAGCAGTGAATACGGCGTCACCTTGCTGATGGGGTGCTCTTTGATGAGGAGATACCATAAGCCGTAGCCGCCGAGCGTCGAGCCGAGCACGGTATAGGTCAGCGCCAGCGCCACCTTGCCGTCGATCTGCATGAAATGTCCAGGCGCTTCGCCTTCCAAGAACCAAGAGAGCACGAAAAGCATCGGCGCGGTAAACGCCGCCATCCAGCCGACGAAGGAAAGCCCCGGCACCGCCTCCAGCCGCTTAATCTGGAAGTTGGACACACCCCAGAAAAACGCCGCCAAAAGCGCCACCAAAAAGGCAGGAATATGC
>CAYMDD010000121.1:0-4415 GCA_964389045.1 uncultured Rickettsiales bacterium | reverse complement strand
ATATGCTCCAGCACGTTGGGCGAGCCGGAAACGATGAACATGCCCAGGAACGCCACCGCCAGCCCGAGCGTGCGCCACGGCCCTAAGCGGTCTTTAAAGAATATCGCGCCGAACAGGCAGGAAAACGGCACGCCCATCTGCGCCGCCACCGCGCAGGGCGCAATGCCCAGCCCCATATGCAGCGCCACCACCAGCAGCGCGAAATGAAGCACTCCCAGCGTAATGGCCAGGCTGAAGATGGATTTGAGCGCAGCCCTGTCCGGCTTCGGCACCAGCGGCAGCAGGATGGCGGCGGCCAGCGCGAACCGCAGCGCGGTTAAAAACAGCGGCGGCACCGCCTCCAGCGCCGTGCGCGAGGCCACGAAATTCCCGCCCCAGAGAGCAGCGACAAGGATGCCGAACGCAGCAGGCGGATGGCGGAGAAGAGATGCGATAGGCATGATTTTCCGCGTAATACAAAATGCAAGTGTTGTCATGGCGGGCGTTTTTTAAGCCGCCGCGCGTTTCATCAGCAGGCCGTACGCTTCGTTGAAAAGCGCCGCTTTCTGCTCGGCTAAGTATTTGATTTCCGGCAGGGTGGCGTCGCCGAGCTTGTCAGGGTGGTAAATGCGCATCAATTCGCGGTACCTTGCCTTGATATGCGCGCGGTCGGCGGCAGGCGGCAGTCCCAGCGTCTTGAACGGATCGGCGGGCCTACAGGGATTAGCAAGGATAATTTCGTTCAAGGAAGCGCGTGACAGCCCAAAAGCCTGGGAAAGCATGCGAATCAGCTTGAGCGGCGCGGCCTGGCCTTGCGCGCCGTACTGCGCAATGCCCCACAGGTTTTCCACCACCGAACGGTATAATACGGGATTATCGGGATAAAGCGCCAAGATCTGGCGCGCAAAAATCTCCGCAGGCGTTCCGTCTTCCCATGCCAGGGTGAATAAGCGGCGGAGCGTGCGCATGTTTTTTTCCTCCGCATCCCCAAACTGCGCGCAAAAACGGAGGTATTGCGCTTTTGTCACCTCTTTGCTTGAGCGCATCACGGCGGTATTCAAGCCGATCAGCGCGAAGGTAAACGCCATGCGGCGAAAGGCCTCATCTTCCGTTTGAAGCACGGCCTGGTGGCGAATTTCGGATTTCGGCAGCGGATTAACGGCATCCAGCACACGGTCGCGCAAGCGCTTGAGGCGCCGCGGCGCGCGGCCTCTTTTAAGGCGGGCAAGAGATGCGGAAGCGGTAGAGGCCATCGATTACCACGCGCTTTTTTATGAAGATGCGCGTGGTAATCTACTTGGTTTCGCCGCCTGCCACAAGCGACAAAAAATCGTTAACTCATTAACTGCCGCCTGGCTTCGTCCGCCAGGATATTCATGGTGGCGCGGATCTCCGTATGGGGTACGGAAAGCCCCATCGACTCGAAGTCTTCCGAGACCCTGCCGAGCACATCCTTGCGCCGGTCCCGCTCCAGATCCAGCATAATCATTTGCATAGCATAAGTTTTTGCTTCTTCGTGGTTTTTCCCCATTTTCTCCGCCGCCCACATCGCCAGCAGCTTGTTTCTTCTGGCATTGACGCGGAATTTGAAGTCCTCCGCATAGGCTAGCTGCTTTTCAAACGCTTTTTCGCGGGATGCAAATGCGCTCATAATGGCTCCTTTATGGATGATCTATCATTATCAATTCTGCGATAAAATGGTTAATAAATGCTAACTATGTTAACGATTCTTTTTTACCGCCGCCCTTGCGTTCCGCGTTAATCTCCCCTATTAGGTATGCCATGCTGTTAAATCTCAAACGAACTCCATCCATGTCCCCCCGCAAACCTATCTACGAAGGCAAGGCCAAGCAATTGTTCGAAGGCCCCGAGCCGGGCACGCTGATCCAGCATTTCAAGGACGACGCCACCGCGTTCAACAACATGAAGCGCGGGTCTATCGCCGGCAAGGGCGTGCTGAACAACCGGATTTCGGAATTCATCATGCTCCGCCTCGCCGATATCGGCGTGCCGACGCATTTCATTAAGAATCTGAACATGCGCGAGCAGCTGGTCAAAGCCGTGCAGATCGTGCCGCTCGAGGTGATCGTGCGCAATTACGCCGCCGGCAGCTTCACCAAGCGTTTCGGCGTCGAGGAAGGCCGCGCGCTCGGCCAGCCGCTGATTGAGTTCTGCTTTAAAAACGATAAGCTCGGCGACCCGTTCGTCTCGGAAGAGCATATTTTCGCCTTTCAATGGGCAAGCCCCCATGAAATGGACGAAATCCGCATGATGACTCTGCGCATCAACGATTTCTTGAGCGGCCTGTTCACCGGTATCGGCATTAAGCTGGTCGATTTCAAGATCGAGTTCGGCAGGCTTTACGAAGACGGGCAGGAGCGCATCATTCTGGCGGACGAAATCAGCCCCGACAATTGCCGCCTGTGGGATGCGAAAACCGGCGACAAGCTGGACAAAGACCGCTTCCGCCTGGACCTGGGCAATATTGAAGACGCCTACCGCGATGTAGCGCGCCGCCTGGGCGTATTGCCGGTGGCGGAGACGGAAGTGCTACCGATTGCTTCGGAGACGGCAAATCCATGAAAGCTAAAATCCACATCACCTTGAAAAACGGCGTGCTCGACCCACAAGGCCGCGCCATTGCCGGCGCGCTGCACCATTTAGGCTTTGAAGGCGTGGAGGATGTGCGCCAGGGGAAATACATCGAAGTCGATCTGAAAGAAACAGACCCGTCCAAGGCGAAGACGGCGGTGGAAAAAATGTGCGCCTCGCTGCTGGCGAACACGGTGGTGGAGAAATACAGCTTTGAGCTGGTGGCGGCATGAAATCCGCCGTCATCGTCTTCCCCGGCTCCAACTGCGACCGCGATGCCAGAACCGTGCTGGCCGCCACCGGCTTGAACCCGGTCATGGTCTGGCATGCCGACAGTGCGCTGCCCAAGGTGGATCTGGTGATGGTGCCGGGCGGGTTCTCTTACGGGGATTACCTGCGCTCCGGCGCGATGGCCGCGCACTCCCCCATCATGCGCGAGGTGAAGAAGCATGCGGAAGCGGGCGGCTTGACGCTGGGGATATGCAACGGCTTCCAGATATTAACGGAAGCAGGACTATTGCCGGGCGCGCTGATGCGGAACGCCAGCCTTCAATTCATCTGCAAGAATGTCCGCCTGCGCGTGGAGAATACCTCCTCTCCGTTCACGCGCCACTACGTGAAAGGCCAAGTTATCGAGGTGCCGGTAGCGCACCACGACGGGAACTACACGGCGGACGCGGAAACGTTGAAAAAACTGGAAGACAACGGCCAGGTGGCGTTCCGTTACTCCGATGCGGAAGGAAACGCCACGGAAGCGGCGAACCCCAACGGCTCCGCCGCGAATATCGCCGGCATTTTCAATGCCGGGAAAAACGTGCTGGGCATGATGCCCCACCCCGAACGCCATGCCGAAGCGCTGCTCGGCGGAGTGGACGGCAAGACGCTTTTTGAAAGCCTGATAGCAGCTTAAGGCCTGCGACAGAGCGCTATGCGCAAGTGGAGGCCGGTAGAGAAGCGGCTGCATCCTGCCGCATTTCCGCTGTTTCGGGCGCTGGCGGCGGCAGAGCATAGAAAGAAGCGTACCGCTTCATGCTGCAAACGCGCAAATCGAAGGCAGCCGCAGCCTGGTTATTGCCGCTGCCCCATTCCTCGAGGAACTGACCGCATGTTAATACTTAGTTCATAAGCTCCTGCAGAAACCGTTCATGGGCTTCGCGCATCTTCTGCACAGAGAGGGAAAATACCCTTTTCACCTCCAGCGCATCGCCGCCGGTGCCGCCTAGCTGCATTGCCGCGATACCGGCTGCCTTGGCGCCCTTCAGCATCGCTTCCGCTTGCGCCTGCGGCACGGCGAGAAGATAACGCGCCTGGTCTTCGCCGAAAAAGAAAGCAATGTCATTCTGAGGCGTAGCCGAAGAATCTCTGGATCCTTCGCTATGCTCAGGATGACGAATACTGACTCCCACACCCTTTCCCATGCACATCTCTGCCAGCGCCACCAGCAAGCCGCCGTCGGAAAGGTCATGGCAGGCGGTGATGTTGCCCGCATGAATCTGCGCGCGCACGAAATCGCCCGTTTTGCGCTCTATCTTCAAATCCACCGGAGGCGGCGCGCCTTCTTCGCTCCGCAATATCTCCCGCGCATAGAGCGATGCGCCGAGATGGCCTTTCGTCTTGCCTAGCAGGATCACCGCCTCGCCTTCCGAAACAAACGCATTGCCGCAGCGCTTGGAGATATCTTTTAAGATGCCCACCCCGCCGATATTGGGCGTAGGCTGCACGGATTTGCCTTCGGTGTCATTATAGAGTGAGACATTGCCCGACACCACCGGGTAGTCGAGCACCTTGCAGGCCTCGGCAATGCCTTCGATGATCCCAACCGTAAGCGCGGAGGTGCCCATTAC
>CAYMDD010000120.1:2736-5687 GCA_964389045.1 uncultured Rickettsiales bacterium | reverse complement strand
TTCCAGACGGCGCTGCTGCTAGGGTATCTCTACGCCCACATTTCGACAAAATCTCTGAATACGCGCCAGCAGGCCTTGGTGCACGTGGTGTTCTTTGTGCTGGTGGCCGTGTTGCTGCCCATTTCCTTGCGCCTGGACGCAACGTCAATTGACCCGACCCGCCACCCGATCCTGTGGGAAGTCATGATGCTGGCCGTCTCCGTCGGCGCGCCGTTCTTTGTGCTTTCGGCCACCTCGCCCCTGCTCCAGCGCTGGGTGGGAAGCGCCCGCCACGGCATTTCCCGAAACCCGTACGTGCTGTTCGCCAGCAGCAATTTAGGCAGTTTAGTCGCGCTCCTAGGCTATCCGTTTTTCATCGAGCCGAATTTCGGCATCGCCCGCCAGTCGGTGCTGCTGCAATACGGCATCTTCCTGCAGATTGCGCTGATGGCCGCCTGCGCCGTCTCCATCTGGGCGAGGCCGGCGGTCGCCGATGCCGCGGATGCCACCGCTAACGCGCCCAAGCCCACAAGCCAGGACATCGGCAAATGGGTGCTCTACGCCGCGATTCCCTCGAGCATCCTTTACGGCGTTACCTCGTTCATTACCACCGATATCGCCTCGCTCCCGCTGTTGTGGGTGCTACCCCTAGCGCTGTACCTGCTCACCTTCGTCATCGTGTTCTTAAGCCCTAATAACCTGGCGCCGGTCTTCGTCAACTTGCATATTCCCGCTGCGCTGGTGCTGCTGTGGATGATCGATTACGGCAATATCGGCGACACCGGGCTGATTAAAGGGCATCTAATCTGCGGGTTCATCATCATGATGGCCTGCCATGCCCGCCTTTCCTGGGCAAAGCCCGCGAAGCAATACCTGACGCTTTATTACCTGGCAATGTCTGCCGGCGGCATCTTGGGCGGCGTATTCAACACGCTGCTTGCACCGCTGCTGTTCAACAGCATCACGGAGTACCCGCTTGCGGTCATCTTAAGCCTGGCCGTATTCGTGCCGTGGAAAAAAGTAAAGCAGCTGCAATGGGATAAGCTTTTCAGCGTGCGCCATGCCGTCATCATCGGCACGGGCATGCTTGTCATCATCCTGTTGCTGATTCCCTTCTGGGTGGCGCAGTTCCTGCGCAACATGTTTACCATCGAGGATTATATCTTCTATATCTCGGCGTTGATCCTGCTGACGGTCACGGCGTTCGCGGCGCTCCGGCTGAAAAACGCGCTGCTGATGGGCGTGGCGATGGCGGTGCTGTTCGCCGGTTTCGGCGTCTTCCGCGCCCAGCGTTTCAATCAGGATGTGATTTTCAAGGACCGCAACTATTATGCTGTCCATAAGGTCAGCCGCGACGGCAGATATACCTCCTACTCGCACGGCTCAACCATGCATGGCTTCCAGCCGAGGGCAGCCGATAAGCGCCTGGAGCTGACCTCGTATTATCCGCCGGTCAAGGAAATCATCGCTATCCTGGAGCCTGGCGCAGCCGCATCCCCAATGGCGCTGCTCGGCATGGGCACGGCTACCTCGCTCTGCGCCGCCAAGCCGGAACAAATCGTCGATATCTATGAAATCGATACCCTGGTGGTTAGGCTCTCCCAGCAGTATAAATTCTTCACCTACCTGACCGAATGCCCGGCTAAACCGCAAATCATCATAGGCGACGGGCGCTTAAATCTCACCCAGGCCGAAAACGGGCGCTACGGGCTGATGATTATGGACGCTTTCACTTCGGACGCCATTCCCATTCACCTGCTGACACGGGAGGCGATTGCGATTTATAAGCAAAAGCTCGCGGAAGGCGGTTTGATCGCCTTCAACATCTCCAATCGGCATTTGGATTTAAAGCCAGTTGTTGCGGCAGTGGCAGCGGCTAACGGCATGACAGCCTATCAAAAAAACTTTAGTCCTAAGGATAACAAAGACTTAGGTTCCGGCAGCAGTTGGGCGATCCTATCCGCGCAACCCTTGCCCCAGCCGAAGATCGACAAATGGCAGGAACTGCGCAAGCCGGACGCTTCTTATCTTTGGACAGATGACTACTCCAACATTATGCGCGTTCTGCAGCTGCGTTAATGGGCTGTTTTGCCGCTGGCGCGCATAATCCTTTGTTAACATTCCTTGCATACCATGCTAAGGTGGACTTAAAGTAATCGAAACGAAAATAGCCTATTTCCGCGCTAAAAAGCATGGCAAGCGGCGGAATTTATTGGAGCTTATGCCTGTATCTTCTCTCTGCGTCTTCTGCGGCGCGCAAAACGATGTTCCGAAATATTACCTGGAAATGGGCGCCGAATTCGGGCGGATGCTGGCCGAGGGCGGCATTCGCCTGATTTACGGCGGCGGCGATTGCGGCGTGATGGGCGCCACCGCCAACGCGGTATTAAGCCATGGCGGCCAAGTCACGGGCGTTTTCCCGATCTCCTTGAGAACGCTGGAAAACGAGCACCGCTCGCTCACCGAAATTGTCATTGTCGGCTCCATGCATGAGCGCAAGAAGCTGATGTTCGACCTCTCGGAAGCCTTCATCATCCTCCCCGGCGGCTTCGGCACCATGGATGAAATGTTCGAAATCCTCACCTGGAAACAGCTGAAGCTGCACAGCAAGCCCGTCATTATCGTCAATTACAAGGGCTATTGGGACCCGCTCATTAAGCTTATGGACAATATCGTCGCCACTGGCTTCGCGCGGCAGGAAACGGCGGATATCTACCGCGTCGTCTCCACGCCTGACCAGGTATTTGAGGCCATCAAAAACCCCGATGCCTTCGCCAATCATCCCGGCGAACGGACGGTATAAGGCTATCGCCTCACCGCCACGCTTAAGCCTTCCTCCGTCGGGATGAGCGTAGCAAAATATTTTTCCCCATCCGCCAGCCTTTCGTTGAACCGGCGCATCTCCCGCCACGTGGACGGTGCAATACTCTCCGGCGGCGCATCGAGATACACGCCACCGAACAGCAGGGTGT
>CAYMDD010000120.1:0-2726 GCA_964389045.1 uncultured Rickettsiales bacterium | reverse complement strand
CCGCCACGATCAACCCGCCGCTGCGGATGTTGACCTCCGCCCAATCGAGATAAGCGTTGTATGATGCCTTGTCCGCATCGATGAAAACCATGTCAAACGGGCTGGTTAAGGCCAGATCTTTAAGTATCGCATGCGCGTCGCCCTCGCGCACGGTAATGCGCCCTGCCACATCGGATTCGGCGATGAAGCCTTGCGCCATTCGCGCGTGTTCCGGATTCTTCTCGATGGTGATGAGCTGGCCGTCTTCCGGCAGGGCGCGCGCCATCCAGATGGCGGCATAGCCGCCGAGCGTGCCGATTTCCACCACCCGCTTCGTCCCGTGCAGCCGGATCAGCCATTGCAACAGCCTCCCTTCCTCCGCGCCCACCTGCCAGTCAATGTTGCGCGCCGCAAGCGTCTTGCGGATACGGATGAGCAATGCATCTTCCTTGGCGTAGAGTGTGCGAATGTAATCGAGTGCAGGATGGTGTGTGCGCATAAGAAGCCGGTATCTCTCTTAGTCACCTTAACAAATGCCGTTGGTGAGATCAAACAAGATGGCGGCGTGGGCATAAATGGTCGTTTCCTCGCAGCGCGGCTTACGCTATATCTTAGCTTATGCCCTCCGCCAACTTCGCGTTCTCTACTCCTTCGCAGGAAACGCTGCTGTGCAAAGCCTCGCTCTCTGGCCGCAGCTGGGCGATCATCCATAGCGATGTGCGGCTGGCCTCGGCCATTGCCCGCGAGCAGAACATCCCCGAGATTTTGGCGCGCGTCCTGGTGTCGCGCGGCATATGCGATGAAACCGCGCGGGATTTCCTGCATCCGAGCTTGAAAAGCAGCATGCCCGACCCCTGCCACCTGCTGGATATGGACGCCGCCGCCGAGCGTGTGGCCGCCGCCGTCGTCGCAGGCGAGCGCATCGCCGTCTTCGGCGATTACGACGTGGACGGGGCGACATCCACGGCGCTCCTCATCCGCTATTTCCGCATGCTGGGAAAAGAGGCCATTGCGTATATCCCCGACCGCGTCACAGAAGGCTACGGCCCCAATACGCAGGCGCTGCTGGGACTGAAAGAGCGCGGCTGTTCGCTCATCATCACCGTGGATTGCGGCACGCTGGCTTTCGCGCCACTCGAGGCGGCTTCAGACGCCGGGCTGGATGTGATCGTGGTCGATCACCACCAGGGCGAGGCGCGTAAGCCCAAAGCGCTTGCGGTGGTTAATCCCAACCGGCTCGACGAAACCTCTTCCTGCCGCATGCTGGCCGCGGTCGGAGTATCGTTCCTGCTCGCCGTGGCAGTAAGCAGGGCATTGCGGAAAACCGGTTTTTTCAACCAAAGCCCCGAGCCGGATCTTCGCTGCCTGCTCGATCTGGTCGCGCTCGGCACGGTCTGCGACGTGGTGCCCCTGACCGGCCTCAACCGCGCATTCGTGACTCAGGGATTGAAAATTATGGCGGCGCGCGGCAACACGGGCATCAATGCGCTGCTGTACAGCGCGGGCGCGCATGGAAAAATCAGCGCCTATACCTGCGGATTCATCCTCGGCCCGCGCGTGAACGCGGGCGGGCGCGTCGGCAAAAGCGATTACGGCGCAAGGCTGCTTGCCACCGAGGACGAGGGCGAGGCAGGTTACCTGGCGCAAGAGTTGGAGCGCTTCAACCGGGAACGCAAAGCCATTGAGTCCCTGATGCTGGACGAAGCGCTCACCCAGGCCGAAGCGCAGAACCAAGAGCCGCTGATTATCGCGCACGGGGATGGCTGGCACGAAGGCGTCATCGGCATCGTCGCCGGGCGGATCAAGGAGCAGTACGGCAAGCCCGCCGCCGTTATTGCCTGGGCTGGTGAGACGGGCAAAGCCTCGGCGCGCTCGGTGAGCGGGTTCGATTTCGGCGCAAGCGTCATTGCCGCCGTGCAGGAAGGGCTGCTTACCAAGGGAGGCGGCCACGCCATGGCGGCGGGGTTTACCCTGCCGCGCGTCAACCTGGCCACATTCCGCCATTTCCTGGAGCTGCGGTTGAAACCGGCCCAAGCCGGGCTTGCGCACGGCAACGTCCTTTTCGTTGACGGCTGCGTGTCGGTGCCGGGCGCCAATGCCGAGCTGGCGCTGATGCTGGAACGGGCGGGGCCGTACGGCGCAGGGCATGCGCAGCCGAAGCTCTGCATCAGGCAGGCAAAGATTATCCAGGCCGAATGCGTAGGCGCGGGCAGCGAGCATGTGCGGCTGCTCCTCACCGATGCCGGCGGCATCAAAGGCACGCTTTCCGCTATTGCCTTCCGCAGTTCGCATACGCCCATGGGACAGGCGCTGCTTGCCGCCAAGGGACGGACGGCGGAGCTGATCGGTACGCTTAAAGCCGATGAATGGATGGGGCGCGTTAAAGCGTCGCTGCATATCGAAGACGCCGTGCTGCATGGTTGATGCCGGATAGGGATTTCAGCAGTTCAACGGAATGGTCAACTCGGCACGATGGTGTTCCCAAGCGATTTGCGCATTGCATCCGCGGCGGAATCTCCCTAGACTTTGGCGCTTGAAATTACACAAAGCCGGACGCTTCAATGCTTTTTCGCGCGGGCGCATTTAAAAAACCCAGTGTCGTTCCCGGCTTTTCGTTAAGTCTCGGCTATACGTTATTCTATTTAAGCCTGGTTGCACTGATTCCGCTCTCCGGCCTGTTTTTCACCGCCGCCCAGCTCACGCTTGAGCAATTTCTTTCCACCGTCACCAACCCGCGTGTTGTGCAC
>CAYMDD010000119.1:0-5702 GCA_964389045.1 uncultured Rickettsiales bacterium | reverse complement strand
TGAGCGTTTTTAGCGATTTCGTTGCGTAAACGGCATGTTTTCTTGTAAATAAAGGAAAATGATAACCTGTTTTGCACGCACAAGCCTCAGCGTTCGTCATCCCAGCCTTGTGCGGAGATGACGTGTGAGTTGTTTGTAAAGCATAGTATCACCTAAAAGTATGCAGTATTGACTGGGAAAACTTAAATGCAACCCTCCTCTCTCCTTGAATTCCTGCGCGATAACGTCCTCCTGCTTGACGGGGCGATGGGCACCCAGATTCAGGGCGCGGACTTAAAAACGGAGGAAGATTACTGGGGGCAGGAGAATTGCTCGGAGATTCTGAATCTCTCCCGCCCCGATTTTATCCGCGACGTGCACCGGAAATACCTGGCCGCGGGCGCGGATGCGGTAGAAACCAACACGTTTGGTGGCTCCGCCATCACCCTGGGCGAGTTCGGGCTTGAGGATAAAACGGTGGAGATCAACCGCCGCGCCTGCGCGCTGGCGCATGAGGCGATCGAGGCGTTTAAGGGGGATGGCCGCCCGCGCTTCGTGATCGGCGCGATCGGGCCGGGCACCAAGCTCCCCAGCCTCGGCCATATCGATTATGACACCCTGGAAGCGTCGTTTCTGCCGCAGGCGCAGGGGCTGATCGAGGGCGGGGCGGATGCGATTCTCATCGAGACTTCGCAGGATCCGCTTCAAGTCAAGGCCGCCGTCAATGCGGCTAAACAGGCAATGAAGAGCGCAAGCAAAGAGCTTCCCCTCATCGTGCAGGTGACAGTGGAAACGACGGGAACGCTCCTGGTCGGCTCCGATATCGCCGCCGCGGCGGCGGTTGTCCGGGCGCTAGACGTGCCGATCATGGGCTTGAACTGCGCGACGGGGCCGCAGGAAATGGCCGAGCATGTGCATTACTTAAGCCGCCACTGGCCGGGGATGATCTCGGTGCTGCCCAATGCCGGGCTGCCGGAAATGCATCAGGGGCACGTGCATTTCCCGCTGTCGCCCGCCGAAATGGCGGCGTGGATTGAGCGGTTCCTGAAAGAAGACGGCATCCATATCGTGGGCGGCTGCTGCGGCACCAATGAGCATCATATCGCGGCGTTAAACGCCATGCTGGAGCGGCAGGAGCCGGGCAGGCGCAGGCCGCGCGCGGTGGAGCGGCGGGCGCATTTCGTGCCGTCCGTCGCCTCGCTGTTTCAGGCGGTGGAGTTGCGCCAAGAAAACACGATCCTTGCCATCGGCGAGCGCTGCAACGCCAACGGCTCGAAGAAGTTCAAGCTGGCGCAGGATGCCGAGGATTGGGACACATGTCTCGACATGGCCAAGGAACAGATCCGCGAAGGCTCGCACACGCTCGATATCTGCACCGCGTTCGTGGGGCGCGACGAGGTGGCCGATATGACCGCCTTTGTCTCCCGGCTTCGGGGGAGCGTCACCGCGCCGCTGGTGATCGACTCGACGGAGCTTCCCGTGCTGGAGGAGGCGCTTAAGCTTTACGGGGGCAAGGCGATCATCAACTCTATCAACTTCGAGGACGGGGAGGAGCCGGCGCATAAGCGCATGGCGCTGGCGAAGAAATACGGCGCTGCCGTGATTGCGCTCACCATCGATGAAGAAGGCATGGCCAAGACGGTGGAGCGGAAGGTGGAGGTCTCCCGCCGCCTGGTGAAATTCGCCTGCGACGGCTACGGCCTGCCGCGCTCGGATCTGCTCATCGACCCGCTGACCTTCACCATCTGTACGGGCAACGAGGACGACCGCAAGCTGGGCTTGTGGACGCTGGAGGCGATTGAGCGGATTGCCGGGGAATTCCCCGATATCCAGCTGATCCTGGGCTTATCGAATATCTCCTTCGGCCTGAATCCGGCTGCGCGGCACGTGCTCAACTCCGTCTATCTGGACGAGGCGGTGAAGCGCGGCCTGACGGGCGCCATTATCCATGTCAGCAAGATCATGCCGCTGCATAAGATCCTTAAAGCAGAAGCCGAGGCGGCGCTGGATTTGATTTACGACCGCAGACTGCCTCTGGCGGCGTGAAACGGTTGACGCTTGATGCGCAGGAGGCTAGCGTAGGCGCGAATATCCTAAACCGAAAGATATCCCATGCTGTACGTCCTTCTTTTTATCGCCCTTATCGTCGGCGGGTTGATTTTAAAGCTGGCGGTGGGCGTGATTCGCATTCTGCTTATTATCGTGCTGGCGCTGGTGCTGATCGGCGTATTCGCCGCCACCGGCGAAGATGAGGGCGCTGCACCCGCGCCGGCAGCCGCGCCTGCGGCGACGGAGACACGCTAAGTCCTTGCCCTTGGCTCAATGGCGCAGCAGAGCACGGCTTCGGCATATCGCCGGGCAGCTGCACCGCACGCTGACGCCATTGCTGCCCGCGCTGCTTGCCGCCGCGTTTGCCGCTCGCTTCGTCTCGCTTATTGCGACGAGGCCGGTAGTGCGCGACGTCGCCGATTTCCTGCAGATTGCGCGGGGCTTCGGCTCCGATGCGCTGATGGCGTTTTTCTTCGCGCTTTTCTTCCTGCCGTTGGCGCGGAAGCAGCTGCTGGCCTTCTATCTAATGCTGCTGTGGTGCTTCCTGCTGGCGGGCAATCACGAAAATATCCTCGAAAATCATGCCAATCTCGATGCCGGGCTGTTGCAATCGGCGCTGGGCAAGGAATTTTTCTTCGGCTCGGCATTGAGCGCCGGCATCCTGGTGCTGACGTGCGAATTATTCGCGCTCGCGCTCATCGTTTACTTCGCCGTTCAGCGCTGGTGCTACCCGCCGCGCACGACGCTCGCGCTGCTGATGACCGCGTGCCTGCTGGAGCTGCTTCCCGCCAGCGGCGACGCGCTTGACTGGCAGAAATTCAGCGTATTGGAGGAAAACACGCGCGACTGGACGGAGGCGGCAATAGCGCCTTTCCGCGCCCGCGTGCAGCAGGCCGCCATTCAGCGCTTCTACACCCGGGATCTGACGGCGGAGCGCTGGGCGGTTGCGCAGGGCAAGCCCAATATCCTGATGATCGTCATCGAATCGCTGTCCGAGGAACATCTACTGCGCGGCTGGACGCCTTTTTTGCAGGAATTCACAGAGCAAAACGTGCATTTCCGCCAGTTCCTCGCGCATAACGCGGTAACGGTGAACGGCCTCTACGCGCTGCTGTGCGGGGATTACCCTTACCTTTATACGTTCAACTGGGAATACCGGCTGGCACAGTACCATAAACCGGATTCGACGTGCCTGCCGAAGCGGTTGCACGGGCAGGGCTATGCCACCGCATACCTCCAGGCCAATCATTTAAGTTATATGAACAAGGCGGGGCTGGCCAAGGCATTCGGCTTTCAGGATATCAAAGGCGCCGGCCAGTTGAGTGGCGGCGTGCGCCTCAAATCGTGGTGGGGACTCGGGGACGGCGATTTCTTCGGCCAGGCGCTGCAACATATTGCGCAATTGCAGGAGGCGCGGAAACCGTGGTTCGTCACGCTCTTGAACGTCGGCACGCACCACCCGTACGACACGTTGCCGGAGGAGTTCGCGGGCGCAGGCGGGCCAAAGCAGCGCGCTTACCGCTATATGGATGCATCGCTGCGTGAATTCGTGGCATCGCTGGAAGATGCGGGCGTGCTCGATAATACGCTGCTGATTATTACAACGGATGAATCGCGCGAGGTGCGCGCCGAGCAGCCGGGCATCCGCATGGTGCTGCCGAGCAACCGCGGATTCCTAGCGATGCGTCTGCCTGCCCGGAAGCAGCGCCGCGTGGTGGACGGCCTGTTCATGCAAGCGGATATGGCGGTCAGCCTCCTCGATTATATCGACGCGCCCGCGCCGGGCGTGATCGGCAGGAGCTTGTTCCGGGAATACAGCGGCTTCAGGCCGATTATCTTCGCCAACAATCTGCGCCGCCGGGTCTTTGCGCTGAACCAGCCCGGGCAGATCATCGCTTGCAGCGCAAGCAGCTGGAAATGCACCTTAAATGAAGCATCCAGCCCGGATACGCCGTTCTTTGACGCCACCTACGCCTCGCAACCCGCCGAGGCGGACGCCGTCAAAACCATGCGCGCGCTTTACGAATACAGCGACGTGACGCACGGGTGGAAGGAGTAAGCATAACAGGCGCGACTGGACGAATGCCCGCATTTGCCTTACATGGGCAGGGATGAACGACACGCTCATTCCCGCCAAGCCTGCCGGTACGCCGGACGATCCATACGATCCGCTGCAGTATTTCATCGCCCTGTTCGAAGGCCGCACGGCGGCGGCGGCGGAGAAAAAGCAACGCCCCGACACCATCGAGGGCATATTGAAAGAACGAATTATTGACGGGGATAAGAAAGGGTTGGAAGGTGATCTTAACGTAGCGCTTCAAACCTATGCGCCGCTCGACATCATTAACACGATCCTGCTCGAAGGCATGAAAGTCGTGGGCGAATTGTTCGGTGCGGGCAAGATGCAGCTTCCTTTCGTGCTGCAATCGGCGGAGACGATGAAAAAGGCGGTCGCGCACCTGGAGCCGCTGATGGAGAAGGCGGAAGGGCAGGAAAAAGGCACCATCGTGCTTGCCACCGTCAAAGGCGATGTACATGACATCGGCAAGAACCTGGTGGATATCATCCTCACCAATAACGGCTTCAAGGTCATTAATTTAGGCATCAAGCAGCCCATCGCCAACATCGTGCAGGCGATTGCCGAGCATAAGCCGAATGCCGTAGGCCTGTCGGGGTTGCTGGTCAAGTCCACCGTCATCATGCGGGAAAATTTGGAGGAGCTGACGCGCGAAGGGCACGCGCTGCCTGTGCTCCTAGGCGGAGCGGCGTTGACGCGCGCGTATGTGGAGGAAGACTGTGTGGCCGCCTACGGCGCGGGGCGCGTGGCCTACGCGCAGGATGCGTTCGATGGGCTGGATTTGATGAACCGGATCGTCAGCGGCGGTTTCGACGATTATTTAGAGGAGCAGCAACGAAAAAAGCATAACCGCCCGCCTTCGTCCAAAGCCAAGCAGCGCTGGTCGCAATTAGGCCAAGAATCGCCGAAGGCGGAGTTGCGGCCTGTGGAAGCGGAGGCCGTTAAGCTCAAGCGCGCCGAGCTGGCTGCGCAGGCGCAGGTACCGGAGCCGCCATTCTGGGGCGCGCGGATTATCGAATCCATGTCTATGCGGGCGCTGGTGCCTTATCTCAACGACCAGATGCTGTTTACCTTCCATTGGGGCTTTAAGAAGGCAGGAAAAAGCCTTGATGATTATTGGAAATTCGTAGATGCGGAAGTACGCCCGATCTTAAAGCGCCTGCTGGAGGAATGCGAGCGGGACGGCATATTGCAACCGAAAGCGGCGTACGGGTATTTTAAATGCGCCGCCCAAGGCAACGACGTTATCCTGTTTGCCGAGGACGGCCAGAGTGAAGCGGGGCGGTTCAACCTGCCACGGCAGGCCAAGGAAGGCGGCATCTCGGTGGCCGATTTTTTCCGCGACGTCGATGAGGCCGAGCGCGACGTGATCGCACTCCAGGTAGTGACGGCGGGACAGCGTGTGGCCGATGTGGGGCGGGAATGGTTTGCCAGCAACCGTTACCAGGATTATCTCTACCTGCATGGCTTAGGGGTGGAAATGGCGGAGGCGGCGGCGGAATATGTGCACAAGCGCATCCGCGCCGAGCTGGGCTTCGGCGCCGAAGACGCGCGTGAGATGCAGAAGCTGCTTAAGCAAGGCTACCGCGGCGCGCGC
>CAYMDD010000118.1:0-5711 GCA_964389045.1 uncultured Rickettsiales bacterium | reverse complement strand
CAAGAAACCATCACTCAATACCCAGCATCTTGTGCAGTTGCAGCGACAGGCGGTAGCCGTGCGTCTGCGCCACCTCCACCGCGAAATCCGTGTTGGCGCGGTTTAAAGCTTCGTCGCCCTCATCCATCGGCTGCACGTAGACGGGGGTGTTGTACACGGCCTGGCCTAATTCCGGCACGGAGCGGTAATGCGGGTGGCGGCGGGAAAGCAGGAATTTCAGCGCGCTGATGCGGGGAAGCAGATCGGGGCGGATGGGAGCGTAAGCTCCGCTCGTATTTTTCGGCGAGCAGATAATGTCCACGCCCTCTGGCAATTCGCGCCAGAGCGTGCCATTGGTTTCGATCTGCACGCGGCAGCCTTTTTTCAGCAACGCCTCGTTGAGCGGCGCGATATTCTGCCGCAGCGGCTCCCCGCCGGTGATGACGATGAGGGAGCGGACGCGCTTGCCTTGACTGAAGCTTTTTTCCTCGATCTCGTTGAGGAGCGCATCCAGCGGGCGAGCTGCGTAATCCTCAAACTCCGTGTCGCAGAAATCGCACGCCAGGTTGCAGCCGCCTAAGCGCACGAACACGGCAGGCCAGCCCGCATACGGCCCCTCGCCCTGCAACGTGGCAAAGACGGCCTTGACATCGAGCGTGCTTCCGTCACCTTTAAGCGGTGGACGAATAGGATTCGTACCGTGCATAATACGCCAATGGGTTAAAATGTTAAGATTATGAGACAAAAGCCCCTCTCAAGCAATTGGAAAGCGGATACGCTGCTGGTGCATGGCGGGTGCATGCGCACGGATGCGGGCGAACAGAGCGAGGCGCTGTTTCTCAACTCCGCCTACACGTTCGAGAGGGCGGAACAGGCGGAGGCGCGGTTCGCGCGGATCGACCCCGGTTATTTCTATTCCCGCTATTCCAACCCCTCGCTCGACATGCTGGAGCAAAAGCTGGCGCTGCTGGAAGGAACGGAGCGCGCCATCGTCACGGCGAGCGGCATGGCGGCGGTGTTTGCGGCGCTGATGTGCTGTTTAAAAGCGGGCGATCATATCGTCGCCAACAAGATTCTCTTCAGCTCCTGCTACTATGTCATCACGCAAATCCTGCCGCGGTACGGCATTGCTTACACCTTGGTAGACGGAGCAGACAGCGAGGCGTGGAAAAATGCGTTCCGGGCAAGCACAAGATGCGCGTTCATTGAGACGCCTGCCAATCCCACGCTCGACATCGTAGATATCCAGGCGGCGGCGGCGTTGTGCAGGCAGCATCGCGCGAAGCTGGTGGTGGATAACGTCTTTTCCACCCCGCTGGTGCAGCGGCCTCTCGAACTCGGCGCGGATATCGTGGTCTATTCCACCACCAAGCACATGGAAGGCCAGGGGCGAACGCTCGGAGGGGCGATCCTCGGGCGAAAAGAGCTGCTGGAAAAAGATATCCTCCCCTTCGTGCGGCATACGGGGCCACATATGAGTCCGTTTACCGCCTGGGTGACGATGAAGGGGCTGGAAACGCTGCCCTTGCGCATGGAGCGGATCTGCGCAAACGCCCATGCGCTGGCGGTGTTTCTGGAGAAGCAGCCGAACGTGGCGAAAGTGTATTACCCCGGCCTGGCAAGCCATCCGCAGCATAGTATGGCGATGCGGCAGATGAAAAACGGCGGCGGCATGCTGGCGTTTGAACTTGAGGGAGGCAAACAGGCCGCGTTTGCGTTCCTTAATAAGCTCGAGCTACTCACCATCGCCAACAATCTCGGCGATACGCGGAGCCTTATCAACCACCCTGCCTCCACCACGCATGCGAGCATTCCGCCGGAGGAACGCAGCGCGCTGGGATTGAGCGACGGGCTGGTGCGGCTCTCGCCCGGCATCGAGGATGCGGGCGATCTGCAAGACGACATCGCACAGGCGCTTGCGTGAGCCTCCGCCCCGACCTCGCCGCCATCGCCTCGCTGATTGCGCCCGGCACCAGCCTGCTCGACATCGGCTGCGGCGACGGCGCGCTGCTTGCCTGGCTGGAGGAACACCGCCAAGTCAAAGGCCGAGGCATGGAGTTGAGCCAGGCGGGTGTGAATGCCTGCATCGCGCGCGGGCTGGCGGTGATTCAAGGCGATGCGGAAACCGACCTCTCCTATTACCCCGACAAAAGCTTCGACTACGTCGTCTTAAGCCAGACGCTCCAGGCCATGCGGCAGCCGAAGGAGGTGTTGCTTCAGCTGGTGCGGGTGGCCAGGCACGCCATCGTCTCGGTGCCGAATTTCGGGCATTGGAAGAACCGGCTCTATTTGCTGGCATGGGGGCGCATGCCGGTGACGAAAACGTTGAGCTACCAGTGGTATGACACGCCCAATATCCATTTCTGCACCATCCGCGATTTCGTAGCGCTGTGCCGGGAGCTAGGGTTGACGGTGGAGCAGAGGATTTACGTACGCGCCACGGGTGAGCCTGCGCATTTCACGGGCGCAGGCTGGCTGGCCAATGTGCTGGGGGAACAGGGCGTGTTTATGGTGAGTGGAAGGCATCAGTAATTAGGGAATTGAGATCGTCTTTTCCCTGATGCCTAATCCCTTACCCTTGGCGAGCCTTGAAGCGGGGATTTTTCTTGTTGATGACGTAGACGCGCCCCTTGCGGCGGACGACGCGGCAATCCTTATCGCGCGTTTTGGCGGATTTGAGGGAGCTTAAGACTTTCATGAGCATATTCCTTGCATTGAAGCTGCGCTTATACCCGCCGGGCGGCAGGATTGTCAACGGTTAAGCTTTACAAAATCGGGGATTATCCGCTCTATTCCGTTGACAATAAGCGCTTTTACGCTCAATGGTTTACGTCAAATCCACTAACATTCTCGAAAAAAAGCCTATGCTCCTTGCCATTGACGCCGGCAACACCAACACCGTTTTTGCCGTGTTCGACGGCGCCAAGCTGCTCGGCCAGTGGCGCATCAGCACCGACGCCAACCGCACCGCCGACGAGTATGCCATCTGGCTGCTGCTGATGCTCGATTTCAACCGCATCAGCCCGGAAGCCATCGACGCGGCAATCTGCGCCTGCGTGGTGCCGAGCGCGCTGTTCGATTTAAAAAGCCTGGTCAAGCGCTATTTCGGCGCGGAACTGCTGGTGATCGGCGAAGGGGGGGTGGAAACAGGCATCCAGGCGCTGGTGGAAAACCCGCAGGAGGTGGGCGCCGACCGGCTGGTGAATGCCTACGCGGCGTGGATGAAAGCCAAATCCGCCCTGGTGGTGGTGGATTTCGGGACGGCGACCACCTTCGACGTGGTGAGCGCGCAAGGCCAGTATATCGGCGGGGTGATTGCGCCGGGGGTGAACCTTTCGCTCGATGCGCTGCAAAAAGCCGCGGCCAAGCTCCCCACCGTAGCCATCACGCACCCCTCCTTCGCCATCGGCAAAAATACCGTCTCCGCCATGCAATCAGGCATTTATTACGGCTATATCGGGCTGATCGAGGGGATTGTGAAGCGCATCCGCGAGGAAATGAAGGCGCCGCTCAAAGTCATTGCCACGGGGGGGTTAAGCAGTCTATATGCGGAGGCCTGCCCGATGATCGAAGAAGTCGCCCCCGATCTGACCTTATGGGGCTTACGCGAAATCCACACACTCAACCAAAGCAGAATTTTCACCGTATGAACTTCGATTTCTCCCGATACGCGGACAAGCTCCTTTTCGTGCCGCTCGGCGGCTCCAACGAAATCGGGATGAATTTGAACCTCTACACCATCGGCGGCAAATGGCTGATGGTGGATTGCGGCATCGGCTTCGCGCATGAGCATCTGCCGGGCATCGAGGTGATCGTGCCGGATGTGCAGTTCATCGCCGAGCGGAAGAAGGATTTGCTCGGGCTGGTCATTACCCACGCGCATGAAGACCATCTGGGCGCGGTGCCCTATTTGTGGCGCGAGCTGGAATGCCCGATCTACGCCACGCCGTTTACGGCAGCGCTGCTCAAGCACAAGCTCGGCGAGATGGGCGCGGGCAAGAAGCCGCAGATCCATGAAGTCGCGCCGGGCAACGCCAAATTCGCGCTTGGCCCCTTCTCGCTCGACTTCATCGGCATCACCCATTCGATCCCGGAAATGCAGGCCGTGGCGATTACGACGGATGCGGGCATCGTCATGCACACCGGCGACTGGAAGTTCGACGAGCAGCCGCTGGTGGGCGAGCCTTCGGATTACAAGAAACTGGAAGCCTACGGGGATAAGGGCATCCTGGCGATGGTGTGCGATTCCACCAACGTGTTCGTGGAAGGCCAGGCCGGCTCGGAAGAGGAAGTACGCGAGCATTTGACCAACACCATCCTGCGCTGCAAGAACAGGGTGGTGGTCACCACCTTCGCCTCCAACATCGCGCGGCTGAAAACCGTGATCGAGGCAGCACACGCGGCGGGGCGCGTGGTGTCGCTCGCCGGACGCTCGATGTGGCGCATGATCGAAACCGCGCATGAGAGCGGTTATTTGACGCGCGAAACCGAATTCGTTTCCGACCGCGAGGCGATGAACTTGCCGAAGAACGATGTGCTGATCCTCTGCACGGGCTGCCAGGGCGAGCCGCGGGCGGCGCTCACCCGCATCGCCAAGGACGAGCACCAGGCGCTCAGGCTTTCCCCCGGCGATACGGTGATTTATTCCTCCCGCAAAATCCCTGGAAACGAGACGGCGATTAACTGGACGGTCAACCAATTGGTCAAAAAAGGCGTCGAAGTCATCACCGACCGCGACGGGCATATCCACGTCTCCGGCCACCCGGCGCGCTCGGAGCTGCAACGCATGTACGCGCTTGTTAGACCCCGGATCGCCATCCCCACGCACGGGGAGGCGCGGCATCTGCATGAGCATGCCAAGCTCGCGCGCTCACTCGGCGTGAAGGAAACGGTGGAAGCCTCCAACGGCGCGGTGATCCTGCTTGAGAAAGGCGAAGCGGGCATCGTGGGACGTGTGCCGTCCGGTTATCAGGCGGTGGATGGGAGTTCGCTGATCCCCACCGACGGCTCGGTCTTAAAAAACCGCCGCCGCCTGCGCGACGACGGCTGCGCGCTCATTTCCTTCGCGCTCGGAAGCGAAGGGCAACTTGCCTCGGCGGTCAAAATCTCCACGCCCGGCCTGCTGGATGAGAAAGAGGATGCGGATCTGCTCCGGGAGTGCGAAGCGGAAGCGGAGTCCGCGTTGCAAGGCCTGCGCGGGCGCGTGTCCGATGAACAGGCGCGCGACGCAGTGCGCACGGCGCTCAGGCGTTTTCTTAAGCGCGAATTGGATAAGAAACCGCCGATCGAAGTGCATGTGATGAGAGTGTAATGCCACTGTCACCCTCGCCTGCGCCGGGATGACAATGAAAGGAGAATTTTATGCTGCCCCTGCACATCACCTCCATCACGGCTGCGTTACTCGCGCTGTTTTATGTTTTTCTCGCCTGCATCGTCATCGGCCACCGCTGGAAGCGCAAAACCGCGCACGGCGATGACGGAAGCCGCGAGATGCGCTCCGCCATCCGCGCCCATGCCAATTTCGCGGAATATACGCCGCTGTTCCTCATTCTGCTGGCATTGTGCGAACGCGCAACCGCGCCTAAGGCAATGCTCACCACGGTAGCGACACTATTCATCATCGGACGGATGGCGCATGCCTATAGCTTGCTTAAGCATGAGCATACCCATCCAGGCTATCCATATTTCCGCACTGTCGGCATGGTAGGCACATTCGGCGGGCTGATTACGTG
>CAYMDD010000117.1:0-5719 GCA_964389045.1 uncultured Rickettsiales bacterium | reverse complement strand
ATGACCCTACCCTTGATGCCACGGGCGACGGCGGTGTGGCTGGTGGAGAACACCGGCTTAAGTTTTGAGCAGATCGGTTCGTTCTGCGGGATGCATGCGCTGGAGGTGCAGGGCATTGCCGACGGCGAGGTGGAGGGCAGCATCTTAGGCCAGGACCCCGTCGCCTCGGGCCAGTTGAGCCGGGAGGAGATCGCGCGCTGCGAAGCCGACCCTGCCGCACGGCTCCAGATGGCGCCTGCCGCCCGGCAGTACATCCAGGCCCAGCCCAAGGGCGCGCGCTATACGCCCGTCTCCCGCCGGGGGGACAAGCCGGATGCGGTGGCATGGATCCTGAAGCACTACCCCCAGATGCCGGACGCCCAGATCGTCAGGCTCATCGGCACCACCAAGCAGACCATCCAGGCCGTCAGGGACAAAACCCACTGGAACACCCCAAACCTCCGCCCCAGGGATCCCGTCCTCTTAGGGCTGTGCACCCAGACGCACTTGGATGGCGCGGTCAGTAGGCTGAAGCCAGGAGAAGAGAACACGTCCAGCTACGCAGCCGGGGAGTAGGCCACGACTTTTTGCTCAATGGCGCCGAAGACGGATTTGCCATTGGCGTCAAGCATTTCGATCTTCACCGTGTCGCCGAATTTCATGAACGGCGTTGTGCTCTCGCCCGCCTCCAGCTTTTCGATGGTGCGCTGCTCCACGATACAGCTGGAGCCGACCGTCCGATCCTTGTTCGATACCGTACCGGAGCCGATGATAGTGCCTGCCGACAAATGGCGCGTACGGGCGGCGTGGGCGATCAATTGCGGGAAATTGAAGGTCATGTCCTGGCCGGCGTTGGGCTTGCCGAACAGTTCGCCATTATAGAAGGTGTAAAGCGGCAGGTGCACCCTGCCCTCTCTCCACGCATCGCCCAGCGCGTCGGGCGTGACGGCAACAGGGGAGAAGCTGCTGGCGGGCTTGGCCTGCAGGAAACCGAAGCCCTTGGCGATTTCCGGCATGGCGAGATAGCGCAGGGACACGTCGTTGACGAGCAGGATCAGCTTGATGTGGCTCGAAGCCTCCGCAACGCTCACCCCCATCGGCACATCATCGGTAATGACGGCCACTTCCGCTTCGAAGTCGATGCCGTCTTTTTCGGAGGGCAGCGGCACATCGTCGGTGGGGCCAAGGAAGCTGTCGGAGGCGCCCTGATACATCAGCGGGTCGGTGAGGAAATTCTCCGGCATTTCGACGCCACGCGACTTCCTGACCAGCTCCACATGATTGACATAGGCCGAGCCGTCCAGCCATTGATAGGCCCTCGGGAGCGGAGAATGGAGCTGTTTCGGGTCGAGCGGAAAGGCGTTCATCGCCTGCCCGGCGGATAGCATGCCGTAGACCTGATCCAGTTCGGGCGCGACGGCGCGCCAGTTTTCCAGCGCCGTCTGCAAGTTCGGGCAGACGGCGTCCGCGTGCACCGCCGTGCGCAAGTCGCGGGCGACGACGATCAGCCTGCCGTCGCGGGAATCTTCGGATTTTAGGGTGGCGAGTTTCATAGATGATCCTTTACTCCAAGGGTGAAATAAGCGCATGGAGTGCAGCGCTTACTCTTTTTCGGTCGGAAGCATGCAGTACGCTCAGTTTTGTTTCAATCAAGGAATGCTGGATGGTGAAAAGCTTCATGCGCACGGTGCTGGTTTTGGGAAGTCTGGCATCATTTGGAGATTTCAATAAAATATCCAATGGAAATGCCGAATGCGCGGTAGAGGTGATCATGGCGATGACCGCGTGGCCGCCCATTTTTCTAAATACCGCATGCGAAGAGATAATTAGCGCCGGCCTGCGCTTACTCCGGCTCAAATCGGAAAACGGGAACAGAACGCGCACGGCATCGTAGAGATCGTAAATGCCGCTGCGCATGGATTATAAATCCTTAAACAGCTTGTCATCTTCCGGTGAATGCCATTCGCTCATCAGCTGATCCAGCGAACGAAGCGTATTCGTATCGCGCGGACTGGCTTTTTCCAGCACCACCTCCCCGCCTTTCACCTTAAACCGCACCGCATCCCCGCTTTTCAAGCCCAAAGCCGCGCGCACATGCTTCGGCACGGTGGCTTGGTATTTGGAGGTGAGCCGGATGGGAGTGTCATCAGTGCGCATAGGTATTACACTTTTTGTCAATTTATTCACTTTAGCAATAGCCATCCTTAAGACATCCAAGCTGTTGCGAAGGATAGAATCCAGGCGAGCAATAATATCAATCCAGAAATAAGCGTATAAAACACACCTCTTACGTATAATTTTCTATTATGAAACAATACCCCACATCTCCAGGATAATATTGCTGTTAAGAAGCTAGCCCATAGACATGCTTTCGAGCCATAAAACAGGCCATATAATAATATAGCCAGCGTAAAAGATGATTTGTTATGATGAGTGTTTTGTACAAACAATTCAAAAAATAATACAAAGAAAACAATGGATATCCCTAGTAGCAGACCGCTTAGAGATGCAATTTTCTCTATTCGCTCACGCCGTAGTAATTTTCGTTTCCCAACTTGAGGGCGATAGTCCGGCAGCATTCTCTTATCTCTCCCGCCAGCTATCCACATATCCCTCCCATTCCACAGCCCTCATCCCGCTGTCCACCGTCACCGCGTCGCGCGTGTCGATCATTACGGCCACTTCGTCGGTTTCTTTCTTCGGGGCGGCTTGGGCAGCCTTGAGCGCTTTGGGGTGGGGGCCGTGGGGGAAACCGGAGGGGTGGAGGGTGAGCATGCCGGGGTGGATGTTGTCGCGGCTGAAGAATTCGCCGCGGTGGTAGAAGAGGATTTCGTCGAAATCGTTGTTGGAATGGAAGAACGGCACTTTCAGCGCGCCGGGGTCGGACTCCATCGGGCGGGGCACGAAGGTGCAGACGACGAAACGGCTGGTGAGGAAGGTGGTGTGCGCGCTGGGCGGCAGATGGTAGCGGTGGCTCATGAGCGGGCGAATGTCGCGCCAGTTAAGCTTGACGGGGAGATTGTCGCCGTGCCAGCCGACGGCATCCAGCGGATTGAACGGGAACGTGACCTTCGCTTCCTGCGCGCCGCGGCGGATGTGCACGCGCCAGGGCGTTTCCGCATATTGGTCTTTGAACTGCTCGTTGATGGCGGGGACTTTCAGCACCGCAGGATCGAACACGGCGTGCGGGCCGACGATGCCTTTGTCGGGCAGGCGGAAGCCGTCATTCGTGGCTTCGATCAAGAGGAACGCGGAAGGCTCGCGGCAATCCAGGCGCCAGCGCAGGCCGCGCGGCAGCAGGATATAATCGCCTTCGCTGAATGCCATGTGACCAAAGTCGCAGAAAAGGTCTCCGTAGCCTGCGTGGACGAACACCAGCTCATCGCCCGCCGCGTTGCAGGCCAAATGATCCATCGCCCCTTCCATGCGAAGGAAGCGCAGCGACAGATGCGGGTTGTTTAAGACAGCCACGGCATCGAACGGACAGGATACTGCGGAATCGAGCTTCGCCAGATCAAAGGCGCGGGGCTTCAGATCTCCCTCCCAGGATTGCCAGCCGGTCGGCGGGTGCGCGTGGATCAGGTGGGAGGCGGGGCCGAAAAACCCGTCGCGCCCGAATTCGCGCTCGTAGGTGCCTTCCGGCAAATCGCAATGCGCCTGAGCGGAAAACGCGCCTTCCGTGCGCGGGAAAGTGATCCAGTGTTTCATCGCCGCCCCCATGGATAATTTATGGATGAAAAATATCTAGCTCAAGTGTAGCATGCCGCCGGATCAATGGAAGGCTTTGCTATGCGTGTGTTTCAAGTGATACTGACGCTGGGGTTGAGCGCGCCGCTCTCCGCTTTCGCAGAAAGCGACCCGGCGGAGCGAGGCGATGCGCCCGCGCCGATCGTGTATATGGAGGCGCAGCCCCTCACCGCCCCGGAGCCTGCCGCCCTCCCCCCGGCTCCGTCGCCCGTGCCGTTCAGCCCGCCGGAAGACCGCACGCGCGTCACCGCTTACGAGGTCAACCCCATCGACACATCCGGCGGGGCGGAGGCGGTGCTGGAGCCGCGCGAGAAAATGGGCGTGCTCTATGCCATGGGCGGCGTGGGGAAGGAAGAAACGGACGCGTTGAAGGCCATCGAGAACCAGTTTAATGCGAAAATCCTTTCTTCGCTGGCAAGCGGGGAATACGTGTTCGGCACAGAGGTAAGCATCTATGACGCCAATGGCGGGCTGGTGTTCGAGCAGACGCTGGGCGGGCCGTATCTCTACGTGCAGCTGCCACCGGGCGAATACCGCATCGCCGCCGTGCAGAACGGCAAAGAGCAGCAGAAAACCGCGAAACTCAAAAAATTCGGCTCGCAGCAAATCAATTTCGGCTGGTGAAAGCCGAATTTAAAACCAGCTTAAAAATGTCAGCGAGCAGGTAACATTGCCGTTTGCGGTGTTATAGACTGACGTATCGGGATTAAGCGTAGTCTGGCAGTTCTGGGTGTAGGCCTGCGGCAGTATATTGAACACCTTGCCTTTGCCCGGCAGGCCGTCATCCACCTTCACGTCGATGCCCTGCGCCATTGTGGCGCTAATGGCAGGCGCATAGGTTTCGCAGCATGCGCCCGGCGTCTGCTGGGTGCCGTACATAATGCCATGCCCATACTTGTCCGGTAAAATAGGCGGAGACCATTCATACGCCGACACATCCGTGGCATTATTGAGGTGGTTTACGGTATAGCCGGTTTCCGGGTTCACGGAGGACGGCATCGAGCCATAACCGAGCTGTACGTTTCCCATACGGTTTACTCCGTCATACGTGCCGCTAATGAACCCGGCCAGCTTCAGATGATACCACATCTGGTAGATTTCGGCGTTTTCAACGAATTGGAACTGCCCGATCCGCCGGTTGCCGTTTCCGTCGGTGGCGCCGGAGAGATAGCTCGACGCGTTGGCGCAATCTCCCGGCAGGCAGCTGAACTTGGTTTGGAATGCGGTAATCATGGAGGCAATGGATTCGACTTCCGAGAGGATTTTCCGCGACTGCGCCGCCTTAATCATATCGCGCCCGACCAGCACGGAGCCTGCGACCAGCGCGATGATGGTCAGCACAATGACAAGTTCGATCAGCGTGAAACCTGAACGGCGGTGCATAAGGCTGCTCTTTTTAAAATCGGTGATACGCTCAAAGCCGAACATACCGATTGCGGCTTTAAAGTAAATAGGCGCTTTTAAAGCACGCCGCGCCGCACCTGGTCTTCCTCGATGGATTCGAACAGCGCGCGGAAATTGCCCTCGCCGAAGCCTTCATCGCCCTTCCGCTGAATGATCTCGTAAAAAATCGGGCCGATGACGGTGGAGGTAAAGATTTGCAGCAGGATGCCGCCGTCGTTTGCGCCCGGCTTCGATTCCGGCGCGCCGTCGATGAGGATGCCGTTTTGTTGCAGCCTTGCGATATCCTCATGCTGATGCGGCAGGCGAATGGGGATTTTCTCGTAATACGTGTCGGGCGGCGCGTCCATGAAGCGCACGCCTCCGGTTTTCAAATGCTCCACCGTGGCATAGATGTCCTCGGTACTGAGCGCGATATGCTGGATGCCCTCGCCCTTGTATTCGCGCAAATACTCCTCGATCTGCGATTTATCGTCGGAGGATTCGTTGATGGGAATGCGGATTTTGCCGCAAGGGGAGGTCATCGCCTTGCTTTTGAGGCCGGTCAGCTTGCCTTCGATGTCGAAATAACGGATTTCGCGGAAGTTGAAGA
>CAYMDD010000116.1:0-5748 GCA_964389045.1 uncultured Rickettsiales bacterium | reverse complement strand
GTGCGCAAGCTAGGGCTGGAACTCGGCATGCCCGCCGATATGGTGGGCAGGCACCCGTTCCCCGGCCCTGGGCTTGCCATCCGCATCCCCGGCGAGGTGACGGCGGAGAAGCTCGCCATCCTGCGCCAGGCGGACGCCATCTACCTGGAGGAAATCCGCGCCGAAGGCCTCTATGACCATATCTGGCAGGCCTTCGCCGTGCTGCTGCCCGTGAGAACGGTGGGCGTGATGGGCGATGCGCGCAGCTATGAATACGTTTGCGCGCTCCGCGCCGTTACCTCCACGGACGGGATGACGGCGGATTACTACCATTTCGAGCACAGCTTCCTGTCGCGCGTCTCCAACCGAATCATCAACGAAGTGCGCGGCATCAACCGCATCGTCTATGACATCACCAGCAAGCCGCCCGGCACGATTGAATGGGAGTGACGCGCTATTTCGCCTTCTGCCTGACCGGCACGGAAATCATCGGCGTGTCGCGGTCGGGGGCGGAGGCGTGATTGAGCTGGGCCGCTACGAAGGGGTGCTTCTGGCGGACGTTGCTTAACAGGCGCCAGCCGACCGCCTTGGCCTGGTTCGGCGCGTAATCGAAGCCGGTCATCAGCCCTTTTTCCACTTCCGGATAGAGCGTCTGCACTTGCTTGCCCATGGCCGCCGCACGCGAATAGCCGTAAGCGGCGCGGAGCGCCTGCATGTAGCTCTCCACCGTGGCGGGTTTCACGCCCGTCATCCACGCATCCAGGTTTTTTAGCGTCTCTGGCAGGATGGTGGCGGATTCCAGGATCGAGGCGCGCGCGGTTCGCAGGATGCCCATCAGCTCATCCAGGTAATCCCAGGCAGGCTGCTTGGCGAGCTGCATAAAGCCGGTTTCGTTCTGCTCGTACTGCCGCTTCCAGCGCGTCATCCCTTCGTCCACCTCGGCGATGGCTTGCGCGTATTCGGCTTGTTCGGCTTCCGAGAACGTTACTTTTTCCAGCAGATACGGGATGGCAATGCGCGGGTTTTTCACTACCCGCAACGCCGCATAGGTGCACGCCCAGCAGCTTAAGATAAAGATAATCGCAATACCGATGCCGCTCGGCTGGATGGTGGCGACGGTAAGCAGCGCAAACGCGGGCACGGCAATCACCGCGACGGTAAGCATAATCCACCAATTGACGTCTTTGATGCGTTTCGAGGCGGTGTCCTGATGCATATCCATACTCAAATCCCTCAATTAATCTGGAGTTTTAGGTGACGCTTCTTTAAGCGGCTTATTTACTTCTTCTTAGAAACTATGGTAAGGAAACGCATCATAACGACGCTTTCCTTAATATTTGATTACTTTAATGTATCAATGTGGGCAGGCGCGGTCTGCGGGTGTAGTTCAATGGCAGAACGTGAGCTTCCCAAGCTCAATACGAGGGTTCGATTCCCTTCACCCGCTCCAAGAACAAAAAATAAAAGGGTAGGATGATTATGCCAATCGTTACATTCGGCGAGCCGAGGACAATCGATATTCACGGGGTGCCGTTCGTCGTCGGCGGGTTTATCGATACGTTCGAACATGGCCACCATGTCGTCATCGAACCGGCGGAGCAGGGCGGGGCAGACAGTGGCAACCATGTGCTCAACATGCGGGGCCGTATGATCGACGGCGTGCTGAGGACGTTTCAAGAAATTATCGAGGAGAAATTCGGCGTTTCACAGGAGAAACCGAACCTTATCGATTCGTACGGCGTTGACGTATCCAGCGACGGCGCGCGCGTTGTCCTGGAAGAAACCCCTCACGCTAAAGCGACACGCGCTAAGGTGAGCTTTGTCGAAAACGGCGTCAGCGCGCCGCTCGATGAAGAACGGATGAAGGAGGTGATGCAATCGCTCGAGGAAGCGCAGCGGAGGATTACCAAGCACGCCTCTCCAGCAGCTCCTGTCCGGCACGCCAGTGCGGAAAACGGCAGATTGCGTTGATTTCATAGGGCGTGGCAGTAAAGGGAAAAAGAGGCCGCAATCCTTGCGGCCTCTTCCTAGCGCTAGGCTAGATTACTGCTCGATACTTAGATACTAAAAACCTCGCAGTGCCCGGTGCAGAACTGATCGACCGCGACGAGGAACGAGCCTTGCAACTCGTGGCCGAGCAGGCCGATGACCGCCAGCAGCTCCTCCGGCAGGTTCGAGACCGGTTCGGCATGCACCCAGAAGATGCGAAGCGAACCAGACTTGATCCTGCACGTGGCGCTGCCGTTGCTGCCGAGTTCCACATAGTGATCAGGCCGGTCGGCATCGGCATCGCCCACCATCACGATGATGGGAAGGTCGCCGGTGTTCACCAGCTGGCAGTACTGCCGACGGAAGCATGTGGCTTCCAGGCCACCGCGTTCCTTGATCAGGGACTGAGCCATCGGATTTCTCCGATTTGGCATCCTTGCATAGCGCCGCCGGCATCGTATCCGGCGGGCTTGAGACCCTCTGCGCAAACCACGGTGGTTTGCTTTTCGTGGGGCATGAAGCAACTTCAGTGTAGATTAACAAAGCCTTTATTTCAACCGGACACGAACAGCCGATCATGCGTAACGCGACATACTTCCGAGGGAATAATGCGAATACACGAAATACCGTGCCTCCGGGCAACGGCCTGACGGGTTAAACACGGCCAAAGGTAAGCATCTAGAGCTATATTCTGCGTAAAATAATGGCAAAACGCCGCCCAAGTCCCTCACCTGTGTTCCCTCTTTGGGGATTTTTCCAACAATACACTGTTTTTCCTTAATATTATATTTTTTGAGGGAGCAAAATGGAACATTATTAACCATGCATAGCCTTCTCCAGAAGGAACGACAGCTGTAAGCCTATGCAGATTCACCCTCCACCCGGAAGCAAGAATAATCAAAGCGCGTCCGCCTTTTTCTTCATTTACATTCACCCCCCTATCCTTTAGAAAAACGCTCTTCCCTTTAGTAAGGGCCGTTAGCTCAGTTGGTAGAGCGGTTGACTCTTAATCAATAGGTCGCAGGTTCGATCCCTGCACGGCCCACCATCCTGCGCTCTTAAAAGCTTCGGAGGCATAGCCAGGGAGCGGAACTCCCGGCAATATTTTTAGCAAACAAGCGCTTCGTCAGCGGATGTTAAGCAATTTGCCGTATAGGTTTAAGCGCTCCTATACGCCAACGGATCATTGCGAATGTCCGCACCCAAGCCACTGTTCTGGAGGCAGACCCTCCTTCTTGCCGCGCTGTATTTCATCATCGGGAAACTTGGGCTGCTGCTTGCGGTGCCGCCGGGATACGCAACGGTTATCTGGCCACCTTCGGGCATTGCGCTCGGTATGCTGATTACCCACGGCAGGCATCTATGGCCGGGCGTGCTGCTCGGCTCTTTTCTGCTTAATTGCCATGTATCCGGCGTTTACACGGCAGACGGCGGCGTTGCCGTTGCTAAGGCGATGACGGCGCTCGGCATTGCCGCCGGTTCCACGGCGCAAGCCCTCATAGGGCGCTGGCTCATTCACCGCTGGATCGGCCTGCCGCTTAAGCTTAACCATATCGTGGAAATTTTCCGCTTATTCTGCCTTTGCGGCCCGATTGCCTGTTTGATTGCGGCCAGCGTCGGCGTGGGTGCGCTTTACCTGTCCGGCGCGCTTCCCCCCGATAAAATCACTGAAAATTGGCTCACCTGGTGGACAGGTGATGTGCTCGGCATTTTGATTTTCCTTCCCCTGATGCTCATTGCACCGGGCAGCAAAACCCCGCTGGTCTGGCGCGGCAATACGCTTGGCAGCCTGCCGCTGGTGACTATGCTGGTACTCGCCATCCCTTTGGGGCTTACCTTTTACGCCTGGAAAATCGCCTCGGAGAATATTTACGCCAGAAGCTATGCCGAGTTCGACGCGCTGGCGATAGAAAGCGAAAAAGCCTTGCTGCACCGGATTGACTCCTACGAAAGCGCGCTCTTAGGCGGGGAGGGGTTTTTCCAAGGCTCGGAGTCCGTCTCGCGCACGGAATGGAAGCGCTATGTCGAAACCACCGATATTAAGAATTCCCGGCGGTCGATTGAACCGTTACCCGCCCAGGAAATGCCCGAAGGCCGAGAGCTTCTGGATGCGGTCGCAGATGATCTTGGTGATGGCGAGCATCGGCATGGCGAGGATGGCGCCGGGGAACCCCCACATCCAGTACCAGAAGATCAGCGAGAACATCACCAGCACGGGGTTTAAGGTGAAGCGCCGCGCCACTAAAATGGGGGTTAGGAACGTGCCTTCGATGAAGCGCGCGAGCAGGTAGAACAGCGCCGGCGCGAACGCCCAGATCGGATCGGCAATGGTCAGCAGGCCCGCCACTAGAAAGAGAACGGCGGCGATCAGCGTGCCGATGATCGGCACGTAATTGAGCAGAAACGCGAGCGCGCCCCACAGAATCGGATCGCCCATGCCGCAGGCGGCCATGATCAAGCCGGTGACGACGCCCATCCCTGCATTCATGACGGTGATGGTGAGAAGATATGCGGACAAATTGCGCTCGATCTGCTGCGAGAGATCGACCGCCTGGCGCTTATCCTTAAATGTCGGCAGGATTTCCACGATCTTGCGCAAAAACGTGTCCCCGGAGGCCAGCAGGAAAAAGAGCATCAGCATGGTGGTGAAAAATCCGCTTAAGAACGCGCGCGTGCCCGTGAAAAGCTTATCGGACAGCCTTGTGCCCTGCACCGCCACCGGCACCACCGCCGGGCCGGTGGCATGTGTCAAGTCTTCCGCGCGCATGACAAGCTTCTGTGCTTCCTCCAGCGGATCGCTTAAGAAACCGATGCGCTCCTGCAGGCGCGGCAGCGCGGTGGGCAACTTTTCCAGCCAGGCGGAAGCCGGGCCGGTAATCAGCGTGCCGAACCCGGCCAGCGCGCCGATCAGCAGCGTGAGAATGAGCAGCGCTGCAATTACGCGGGGGATATGCAGCCGTTCCAGCATACGCTGAACGGGCTGGAACACCAGCTTCAGGATCAGCGCCAGAAGCATGGGCATGATGATTTCGCTGGCGGTTTTCAGCACGCAGAGCAGAAACAGCAGGAAAATGCCGCCCAGGAACACGGTTTTCAAGTCGGACGGCAGCGCCATCGGCACGGGCGGCTCCGGCGGGGCGGGGGTGAGGGGATTGTCGTTTTCCATAAGATAATGCGCCGGGGCACTGCAAAGCAAAAGGAGGCTCGGCAATTATACCGGAGCCTCCTTTTACTTATAGAATCAAACGGCTGTCCTATGCCAGCGATTTACGCAGCCATGTTCTCCTTCATGGGGATGCGCAGCTGCTGGCCGGGGTAGATTTCGTCCGGGTTTTTAAGCATCGGGCGGTTGGCCTCGAAAATCTCGTTGTAGCGGTTGGCGTTGCCGTAGAACTCCTTGGCGATGTGAGAGAGCGTGTCGCCCTTTTGCACTGTATAGAATTTGGAGGCAGGCGCGGCGGGGGCATTCATGCGCGTTTCCACCTGGGCAATCCCTTGCGTATTGCCGACGGCCAGCACGGCTTTTTCCACATCGGCCTGCGAGCGGGCATTGCCTTCAATGATCGCTTTGTCGCCTTCGACACGTACTTTCGGCGCATCGATACCTAAGCCCATCTTAGCCAGCTCCTGCTCCAGCTTTTGCGCCAAGGCTTGCGGCGCGTTGGCCGCGTTCGCCTGTCCCTGGTCGGCGAGTTTTTTACCTATCTCTTTAAAAAAATTGAAAATTCCCATATCATCCTCCTTGCAAGCTTTTAGCGTTAGGACGATCAGGGATACAGA
>CAYMDD010000115.1:0-5779 GCA_964389045.1 uncultured Rickettsiales bacterium | reverse complement strand
CTGTAGAGGATCAGGCAAATACCGTAGGTGAGCAGCAAGACGATGCAGGCCGAATCGTTTAGCAACTTCTTTAAGCGTTGCATGACATCCTTATTATCGTGGGCGAGATGGACATGCATCCTGCGAGAACCCCGCGGCGAAGCGGAGTCGACGGCCAGATAGGCACGAACGCGGTTGCGCATGGTGGCGCTCCGTTTGAGATACCAGGGCTTAAAACCCGTAACCGTTGCCGCCGAGGCAACAAGTCGTCCCTGGCAAGTCGGTAAAATACAAGAGAGGAAGTAACAAAATCGTCAATAAAACTCAATAAAAAACCGCCCCGGAGCCGGATGGCTCAGGGGCGGCGTAGGCGTTACTTGGCGCGCAGCTTCTTCCAAGCCTCATCGACCGCCACAACGGGCAGAGCGATGGGAAGATAGAAGCACACGAACCAGACAACCATAACGATGCCAGCAGCGACACGAACAACGGGAGTAGCAGCCCGCTCGAAAGAGGAAGGCTGCCCGATGTCCGCGGAATCGATACCGCTCGAACCGGGATATTCCCTCAACAGGCCCATTGTAGGCCTCCTTGAACCGGTATGTCGAACCGGAAAAACGCCAGGGACTTAACGCCCATAACCCGCTGCCCCAGGCAGCGAATCGTCCCCTGGAGCGAAGGTAGAAAACAGGAATAGTGTAAATAATTAAGCGTCTAGAATCAATGGGTATTCTAAAACGGCCAGAGATTGTCCCAAAAACTTCGCGCGCGGGGTTTGACGTCGGCGGCGTCCTGTTTTGCCTGGCCGATCTGCGTATTAAGGCTGTTTTCCCCGCGCTGGAGGGTGCGCTCGGCGTCCTCCACGGCCTGATCGACGAAGGAGGGACGGGGGGAGAGGGCGCAGGAGAGGAAATCGCCTTCTTTGAGCTTGCACCAGCCTTCCTCGCCCACGCGGCGGCAGGCGAACCCGGCATAGGCGCTGCTTTCACCGCCGATGGTAAAACGCTCCTGGAACGGGCGGCATACGGTACCCTGCTTGCTCTCGAACGGCGCCTTGGCCATGAATATACCGTATGAAGCATATGTTTTCCAAGGAAATTCCTGATCCTCTGCTTGCGTCTCCATCGCATAGCTGAACACCCGGTCGTAATAGTCGCGCTCGTCTTCGGTTAAGTGCCGGAACGGGGCGAGCGCGGGTTTGAGCGGCGCAACGGCATGGCAGGCGCTTGCCAGCGCCAATAGGATTAACGCTTGCTTAAGGATAAACCACGGAATTCGCGCTAAAAACATAACTTATCATTAAGAGTGGTGCATTAATATGAGATAATCTATTTAAGTGAGCCAACCGGTCTTCCAGTTATAATGCATCGCCTTTCCCATTCCAAGCCTTTGCAAAGGAGCTGCCTTTTCGCATTGGCGCTGACGCTTTTTGCAGTGCACGGGCCGCCGCGGGCGCATGCCGCGCTTGAATTTCCCGCGTATGACCTGTTCGGCTCGGACGAAAAAATCGCCCGGCGCAGCCAGAAGCTCGTGCCCGATTCCTGCCCGGAGCTGCCGAAGCCAGAAGAGCCGATGAAGCTGATGGAGGTCATCAACCAGGTGCTCTGCCACAATCCCAGCACCCGCGCCAGCTGGCTTTCGCTCCGCGCCACCGCCGCGGGCAACACTGCCGCCAAGGCAAACCTGCTGCTGCCGAATGTCTCCGCCAACGCTTCGCTCTCCAAAAGCAAAACGCAGCTGAACAACGGCAGCTTTATTTCGCGCGGCAGCTCGGCGGGGATCAACTTAAGCTACCTGCTGTTCGATTTCGGCGTGCGGGAGGCGAACCTGATCGCTGCCGAAGAGTCCCTGATCGCTTCCACCTACAGCTATGACTCCAGCCTGCAAGGGGTGATCGGCTCCACGCTCAGGCTCTATTACAGCATCCTCTCCGCCCAAGGCAGCTATGACGTGGCGCGCGAATCCTTCAAATTCGCCAAGGAATCCTTGATGGCCGCCCGCAACCGCTACGATCTGGGGCTGGTGCCGCGCTCCGACTTGTTGCAGGCGGAAACGAGCTTCGCGCAGTCCGAGCTTTCCGTGCAGCAGGCGGAAAACGCGTTCTTAAGCACCATCGCCCAGCTGGCGGTGGCGATGGGGCTTTCGCCGCAGACCAGGCTCACCATCACGGACGTGGACGACAGCGACCTCGCGCGCGACAACCTGACCGTTGCGGTGGAGGAGCTGATGGACGCTGCCGAGAAAAACCGGGTTGATCTGGCGGCAAGCGAAGCGGGCCTGCGCGGCGCGAGAGCGAACCTCGACGCAACGCGCCGCAGCGACCTGCCAAGGGTAAGCTTAAACGCAGGCCAGAGCTTCGGCGATATCGACATCTTCAACCGCGACACCGCGCGCAGCGGCACTATCGGGGTGAATGTCAGCATCCCGCTCTTCACCGGCCTGACGCGCCCCTACAACATCCGCGCCGCCGAGGATTCCTTCCGCGCGCAGGAGCTACAGATGGAAGCCACGCGCCTCTCCATCCGCCAGGACGTATGGCAGAGCTACACCAACTACAAGACCGCCGACCAATCCTGGATGGTCAGCTGGGATGCGCTCGCCAGCGCCACGGAGTTGCGCGACATCACGCTTGCGCGCTATAAGGAAGGGATCGGCAGCTTCCTCGACGTATTGAGCGCCCAGGCCTCGTACCGCTCCGCGGTGCAGTCGCACATCAGCGCGCGCTACAACCTGCTCACCACGCGCGCCGACCTAGTGCGCTCGATCGGCGTGCTGAACCTGAACACGGCGGCGGCGAATGCGCCCGTCAACGAACTGAGAGAAACGCGCTAACCATGAAAAAACGTCTTGTCCTTATTTTTCTCCTCATTCTGGCCGCCACCGGCGCCGTCATCGCGCTTGGCTCCGCCACTTCCGAGCATGCGGAAGAGGATGCGCTGTACCGCACCGCCAGGGTCACGCGCGGCAGCATCGCCCAAATAGTGACGGCCAACGGCACGCTGAACCCCATGCAGATCGCCAACGTCGGCTCCCAGGTGTCGGGAAAGGTGACGGCGCTGCATGTGAAAGTCAACGACGAGGTGAAGGAAGGCCAGCTCCTCGCCGAAATCGATCCGAAACTTCTGGCCTCGGAACTGAAGCAAAGCCGCGCCTCCTTAGAGAGCGCGCGCATCGCCTTCGAGCAGGCCGGGCGCGACCTGGAGCGCACCAAAACGCTGGTGGCGAAAGATTACGTAGCCAAAGTCGAGCTGGAGCGCGCGCACCAGAGCTATCTTTCCTCGCGCAACTCTTATGAATCGGTCAAAGCCTCGGTCGAGCGCGACGAGCTGAACTTAAGCTACGCTCAGATCACCTCGCCCATCGATGGGGTGGTGATCGAGCAGAAGATCACGCTCGGCGAGACGGTGGCGGCAAGCTTCCAGGCGCCGAACCTCTACCGCATCGCAGGCAGCCTGACGGAGATGAAGATCGACGTGAACCTGCCCGAAGCCGATATCGGCAAGGTCAAGGTGGACATGCCGGTGACGTTCACGGTGGACGCATTTCCCGAAAAAGAATTCAGCGGCAAAGTCAGCACGGTTAACCTGAACCCAACCACGGAGCAGGGGGTAGTGACTTATTCCGTGACCGTATCGGTGCTGAACCCGGAGAAAAAATTGCTTCCCGGCATGACCGCCTATGTCAACATCACGCTGACGGAAAAAAAGGATGTGCTCCGCGTGCCTCCGGCGGCGCTGCGCTTCGCGCCGCCGCGAGAGCAGGGGAGCGCCTTCAGGCGCCTGCTCGGCGGCGATATGCGCCGCCGCGCCGCGCAGAGAAACGACGGGCAGAGCATCTACGTGCTGGCAGACGGCGAGCCGAAACGGGTGGAGGTGAAAACCGGCGCGATGGACGATAATTTTATCGAAGTCATCTCGGAAGGCTTGAAAGAAGGAGATACCGTCATTCTCGGGCTGAAGCCGGTGGTGGAATAAGATGCCGGGCAAGCGCATGAAACCTTCCGCGCCCATGCAAGAGGAACCCGCCGGGCACTCCGGCGTGAAGGATATTTTAAGCCCATCCTTCCGTGGAGCCGATAATGCGGAAAAGGCCGAGCCAGTCATCCAAATGGAAAACATCCGCAAATCCTACCAGCCGTCTCAGGGCATCGAAGTGCCGGTCTTAAAAGGCGTGAGCTTCACAGTGGAGCCGGGCGAGTTCATCTCCATCATGGGGCCGTCCGGCTCCGGCAAATCCACCCTGATGAACATCCTCGGCACGCTCGACCGCCCCACCGGCGGCAGCTATTTCCTGGCGGGCGAGGATGTCACTTCCGCCCGGCGCAAAGATCTAGCGAGAATCCGCAACACCATGATCGGCTTCGTCTTTCAAGGCTTTAACCTTTTGCCCCGCCGCACGGTGCTGGAGAACATCGCGCTTCCGCTGTTTTATTCAGGCATGAGCAAGCCCGAACGGCTGAAGCGAGCCGAGCAGTATTTAAAGCAGGTAGGACTGCTCACCCATGCGCATTACCTGCCCACCCAGCTCTCCGGCGGCCAGCAGCAGCGCATCGCCATCGCCAGGGCGCTGGCGGCGAAGCCCAAGATGATCCTGGCCGACGAACCCACGGGCAATCTGGACAGCGTCACCAGCGATGAAATCATGGCGATCTTTAAATCGCTGCATCAAGAAAATATCACCATCATCTTAGTCACCCACGAATCGGACGTTGCGCGCGTCGCCGACCGGCTGATCCAGGTGAAAGACGGGGAGATCATTTATGATGGCGACATGTACTAGCGGTGGATGGTGGACGGTGGACGGTGGACAAACAGATACCGTCCACTGCCCACCGCCCACCGTCCACGCATGGAGCTTCGCTCCATGCTAACAGGCCTGGCTCAGGAGGCGCTTGTCTCCATCACCGCGGCGCGGCTGCGCACGTTCCTCGCCATGCTCGGCATCGTCATCGGCGTCGGCTCGGTGGTGCTGCTGATGGCGATCGGCACGGGCAGCCGTCAGGCCATCGAGGATTCGATCAATGCGCTGGGCACCAATCTGCTCATCGTCTCGGCGGGCAGCCGCGAGGCCAAGGGCATCAAGAGCGATAAGTATTCCATTCTCAAACAGGCCGACGCGGTGGCGATCGGCCAGCTGCCCAACGTTGTCGCCGCCTCCGCCGCCGCCGGCCCCCGCCAGTATAAAATCACCGCGGGCAAAAATACCGTCACCTCGCAGGTGATGGGGGTGATGCCGGAGTTTTTCCAGGTGCGCAAATGGACATTCGCCGAGGGTGGCACCTTCACCTCCCAGCATATGCGTTTGGGCGAGCGCGTGGCGATTCTAGCCCCGACCGTCGCGCAGAAGCTCTACGGCATGGAAAATCCCGTAGGCAGCGTCATCCGCATCAACAAGCTCCCGTTCCGCATTATCGGCCTGACAGGCTCCAAAGGCCAGGATTTCACCGGGCGCGACCAGGACGATATGGTGTTCGTGCCCCTTACCACCGCACAACGCAAGCTCTTCGGCGGCGGCGTGTTCATGGAGATGGTGCCGCTCATCTTCGTGCAGGCGGCGAGCAAGCATGTCATTCCCCAGGCGCAGGAGGACATCATGCAATTGCTGCGCGAGCGGAATAAGCTCAAGGAAGCGGAAGCCGATCCGTTCACGGTGCGGAGCTTATCCGCCATCTCGCAAACCGCCACGCAGACGGCCAAGGCGCTTTCGCTATTACTCGGCGCCATCGCCTCGATTTCCCTGGTGGTAGGCGGCATCGGCATCATGAACATCATGCTGGTCACCGTCACCGAGCGCACGCGCG
>CAYMDD010000114.1:0-5782 GCA_964389045.1 uncultured Rickettsiales bacterium | reverse complement strand
CTCCACACCAACGCGCTCGATGAGGCGATTGCCCTGCCCACGGATTTCTCTGCAAGGATCGCCCGCAACACGCAGCTCATCATCCAGGCCGAATCCGGCATCACCAAAACCGTCGATCCGCTGGGGGGAAGCTACTACGTCGAATCCCTCACCCAGTCGCTCGCCGCGCATGCGCAGGCCTTGATCGACGAGGTGCAGGAAGTCGGCGGCATGACCAAGGCCATCGAAGCGGGCATCCCGAAGATGAAAATCGAGGAAGCCGCCGCCCGCCGCCAGGCGCGGGTAGACCGCGGGGAGGATGTCATCGTCGGCGTGAATAAATACGCGCTGAAGAAAGAAGACGCCATCGACATCCTCGATGTCGACAATGCCAAAGTGCGCGAAGCGCAGATTGCGCGGCTTAAAACGGTGCGCGCCAACCGGGATGAAGCCGCCTGTCAGGCTGCGCTTCAAGCACTGACGCAAGCAGCGGAAAGCAAGACCGGCAATCTGCTGGCGCTGGCCGTGGAAGCGGCCAAGCAGCGCGCCACCGTGGGCGAGATTTCCGCTGCGCTGGAAAAAGTCTACGGGCGCTACCACGCCGAAATCCGCACTATCTCCGGTGTCTACGGCGCGGTGTATGAAGGAAGCGAAGCCCTGGCCGACATTTTAAAGAAGGTCAAATCCTTCGCCGATGCCGAAGGCCGCCGCCCCCGGTTGCTTGTGGCCAAAATGGGGCAGGACGGGCATGACAGAGGCGCCAAAGTCATCGCCACCGCGTTTGCCGACATGGGCTTCGACGTGGATGTCGCCCCCCTTTTCCAGACGCCGGAGGAAGTGGCGCGCCAGGCGGTTGAGAACGACGTGCACATCGTCGGCGTCTCCTCCCACGCCGCCGGGCACAAGACGCTCGTGCCGCAGCTGATCGACGCGCTTGGGCAAGCAGGCAGGCCGGACATCCTGGTCGTCTGCGGCGGCGTCATCCCGGCGCAGGACTACGATTACCTGAAAGCGTCCGGCGTCGCCGCCATCTTCGGCCCCGGCACCAACATCCCCAAGGCGGCGGAGGAATTGCTGGGGCTGCTGCGCAAGGCTGCTTAGGGGAAACCGATGCTCTCCTTCTTCCGCTACCACGCCCGCATGCTGCTTGCCGTCGCCCTCGGCGCGCTGGTGTTCGCGCTTGCGCCTATCGAGTCGCTGGTCATCCGCGAGGCGGTGGCCTGGAATGCGGGCGTGCTGTTTTTCCTCATCCACGTAGGCTACAGCATGATCCGCTGCGGCGACGCGCATGATCTGCGCGAGCGGGCGCGCAAGCTCGACGTGAAAGGCTATGTGCTCTTCACGCTGATGATCCTGGCCGCCTTCGGCAGCCTCTACCTCTCCCTGTCGCTACAGGACGCGGCGAAATCCGCCGAAGGCTGGATGCGCCCCTTAGGCTTCGGCCTGGCGCTTGGCACGGTGGTGCTTTCGTGGCTGTTCGTGCAGGTGATGTTCGGCGTGCATTACGCGCACCATTACTACGCGCATGACACCAAAGGCGGCAACGATCCCGGCGATTCGGCGGATGCCAGGGACGATGATGAGGGCGGCCTGGAATTCCCCAAGGGCAACAAGAACGAGGAGCCGGATTTCATCGATTTCCTCTATTTCTCCTTCGTCCTCGGCATGACTTTCCAGGTGTCGGACGTGAAGGTGACGCGCCATCACATGCGCCACCTGGCGCTTGCCCACGGCGTCATCGCCTTTTTCTTTAACACCTTCATCCTGGCGCTCTCGGTCAACATCGCCGCCGGGGTCTTTGACGTGAAATGAAATCGCCTGTTGCCGCGGGCGCATCCTGCTGCGGCCTGCTCCTGGCGGCGCTGCTCGTTTTCGACCCGTACCAGTTTTATCTTCGCAACGATGCGCCGTTCTACGGCATTATCCTCGAGCTGTTCGCCGCGCAGTACTACGCGGGCGACATCCTGCCGCGCTGGCTGACGGAGGCCTACGGGGGTTTGGGCAGCCCGGCGGGGTTTTTCTATCCACCATTCACCAATTACCTCGGCGCGCTCATCGCCCCGTTCATCGGCGACGATCCCGGCGGCTACAAGCGGCTTTACATTCTTATCTACGCCAGCCAGCCGTTAAGCTTCCTCACCGCCTATCTGTGGCTGCGCGGCCATGTCCGCGAGCGGGCGGCCATCGCGGGCAGCGCCGCCTTTCTCCTCATGCCGCACAAGCTGCACTACCTCTTCACGCAATCGGCGATGGCGGCGCTCTGGGCGGTTGCCTGGCTCCCCTTATGGATGATCGCCGCCGAGCGCATCGTCAGGCAGGACAAAACCGGCGTCCCCCTCTACGCGCTGATCTTCGCGCTCACCGCGTGCACCCATCCGCTCACCGCGCTGGCCTTCGCCGCCGTTCCGGCAGCCTATGCGCTGGCCTTCGCCGCTAAAAAAACCGCAGCGCTCAAAGCGCTCGTTCTTGCCAATGCGCTCGGGCTGGCGTTGAGCGCCTGGTATCTGCTTCCCGCCTTCGCCAATACCGGCTGGATCCAAAGCCAGTTTACCAGCGGCAGGTTCGAAGCCGTGCGCAACCTTTCCTTCGAGCCGCTGCTTGCCAATGCGCATTATTTGCTGCTGGCCGCAGCCGTCTTCCTGGCGCGGGAAAAGCACGACAAACAGGCGTTGTTCTGGCCTGCGGCAATGGCCGCGCTGTTCCTGCTCGCCTCGCCGCTTTCCGCGCCGCTCTGGAAGCTCCCCTCGCCGCTTGCCTTCCTGCAATTCCCCTTCCAGCGCCTCCATGCACCCATGCTTCTATGCGCCGCCCTGCTGGCGGCGATGCTGGCGGAGCGGTGGGAAGAAATCCGCGCGCGCCGCCAAGCGCTTCTCCGGCTCACCCTCTGCGGCGTGGCGGCGTTTTCCTTGCTGCAGCTCGGCACGATGGCGGAAAGCTACCGCCGGGAGCTGACCACGCCGCGCGAGGATTACGTGCCCGCGCTGATCCGCGCCCGCATCCTCGCGTTTCCCGAAGCGCTGCCGAAAGACGACGCCATCCGACTGCCCGATCTTTACCGGCGCGCGGAAGAAAGCTTACACCTGCCGCAAGTAGAAACCATCGAGGGGAGCGGAGAATTCCGCATCGCCCGCTGGTCGCCGCGCCGCATTGAGGCGGCTGTTGAAGGCGCGCCGGCAGGCGGCGCGGTGGCGTTCAAGCAATTCTTCACCCCTTACTGGGAAGCCTATAACCGGCGCGGAGAGCGCCTGCCGGTGTTTTCTCACCAGGGGAGGATCGCGGTTTCATTCACGCATCCCACCACCGCTGTCTCGCTCGTTTTAAGCGCCGTCCGCGTTGAGAAGGCAGGCGCGGCGGTCAGCGTCGCAGGCTTGATCTTGTTCTTACTGCTTTACGCAAGAGCACTTCGCCCGTGACAGAGGCGCGTGAAGAATTTACACTTCCCAGTCTTATGCCGCACTCCCTCTCAGCCCCGCTCCTAAACGGCGACCGCGCCGCCCTCGCCCGCGCCATCACGCTCGCCGAATCCGCGCGGCCTGACCACCGCGCGCAGGCGGAGGCGCTTCTTGCCGAGCTGCTGCCCTCTACCGGCCATTCCATCCGCTTAGGCATTACGGGCGTACCCGGCGTCGGCAAATCCACCTTCATCGAAACCTTCGGCCTCCATGCCATCGAACAGGGCAAAAAAGTGGCCGTGCTCGCCATCGACCCCTCCAGCGCCCGGACAGGCGGCTCCATCATGGGCGACAAGACGCGCATGCCCCGGCTTTCCATGCATGAGCGCGCCTTCATCCGCCCTTCGCCTACCGCCGGCTCGCTTGGCGGTGTGGCGCGCCGCACGCGCGAGGCGATGCTGCTGGCGGAAGCGGCGGGGTACGATTTCATCATCGTGGAAACGGTCGGCGTCGGCCAGTCGGAGACGGAAGTGGCGGAGATGGTGGATATGTTTATCCTCCTGCTCCTGCCCGGCAGCGGCGATGAGCTGCAGGGCATCAAAAAAGGCATCGTCGAGCTGGCCGATTTAGCCGTCGTCACCAAGGCCGACGGGGAGCTGGCCGCCCAGGCCAAGCGCGTCCGCGCCGATTATTCGGCGGCCTTGCGCATCCTCACCGCCTCCAGCGCAGCCTGGCAGCCCAAGGTGCTCACCGCCTCGGCGCTTGAGGGCAAGGGCATTGCGGAAATCTACCGGGCAGTGGAGGACTACCTCGCCGCCCATGCGGCGGAAAACGGCATCTCCAGGCGCCGCGCCGCCCAAGCCGTCTCCTGGATGTGGAAAGAAATCCGCGAATCGCTGCAGGAGCGTTTTCTTGCGCATGAAGGCGTGCGGGCGAGCCTGGCCGCCATGGAGGAGGCCGTTTCCTCCGGGCGCGTCACCCCTGCCGAAGGCGCCAAGGCGCTGCTGGGGAAATTTCTCGGTTAACGCGCATGCTTGAGCTGCTCTACCCGTTTATCCTGCTGCTGAACCCCAAGCTTGCCCGCGGTGAATACGAAAGCTGCCTTAAAGAAATGCTGCAAAAAGGCTACCGCGCCGTCGCTGCGTTCTTGAACAATGAAGCGGTCGGCGTCAGCGGTTTCTGGACGGGCTGCAAATTCTGGTGCGGACGCTACCTGGAGATCGACAATTTCGTGGTGGCGGAATCCATGCGCGGCCAGGGCGTCGGCCAGGCGCTGCTCCGCTGGCTGGAGGAAACGGCTGCACGCGAGAATAACTCCGCCGTCATGCTGGATGCATACGTGACCAACCCGGAAGCGCACCGATTTTATTTCCGCGAAGGCTACTCCATCCCCGGCTATCATTTTTTGAAGAAGCTGTAGGCTTCCACCCCTCCCGTTCACGGGAGGGGCAGGGGGAGGGAAACCGGCATATCCTCATATTACGGACAGGCCGTATTTCCCCCACCCGGCCTCCCCCTAGCCGGGCGCCCCGCAAGCGGGGGAAGTGAATGTAATAAAATCTTTGTTAAGCCGCGGCCTTCTCCTTGTCCCGGCCTGCCACGCGGCTGTAGGCGGTGTCGGAGGCGTTGCTCTTGATTTCGCCGGTCAGCTCGCCGCCGCGCTCGATCTCGATTTCGCCGTAGGTGATTTTGCCGCGCACCTTGCCGGTGCCGTAGATCACCAGGCGGTTTCTCACCACCAGCTCGCCTTCGAACAGGCCGCTGATTTCGGCATATTCGATTTCCGCGGTGCCCTTGAACGAGCCGGATTCGGCGATTTCCACCGTATGCACCTCATTTAAGGTTGCGTCCACCTTGCCTTCGATCACCAGCCGGTCGCAGGTGGCGATTTCGCCTTTGAGCAGGATGTCGGAGCCGACCGTGAGCACGCGGCGGTTTTCTTTCGGGTTCACCGCGTTGCCTGCGCTGGCGGCGTTTGCTTTTTCCTGACCGCGTCCGCGCGGCATCTCCATCGCCGAAGCGCTGGCAGGCGCGCGGAACGGAGCTGCCGCAGTGCGCGGGGCATCGGCGCGCGCCGGTTCGGGGCGTGCGGATTCAGGCCGCGCCTCGGGCGCGCTTGCGCCGGGGCGGGCGGCGGCGGAGCCGTATGCGCCCGTTGCGCCGTAAGGCGATGCGCCGGTTCCGCCGGAAGATGCGGGCGTTGCGGATGAGGGGGAATAGGCAGATCCTTCCCCGCGCGGCAAAACGGTGGCGGATTCGGAAGCCTCAGCGGCGCCGAAGGTGCCTGGGGTGGAGGAGGTGGCGTCGTTCATTTCTTCATCTTTGCGGCGGAACATAAATTTAAGAACTCCTTACAAACAAACAGTGAGTGATCGTGGCGGAAACGGGCAACAATGCTGCCGGATAGGAAC
>CAYMDD010000113.1:0-5822 GCA_964389045.1 uncultured Rickettsiales bacterium | reverse complement strand
TTGTCCTCGATGAAATCGCCGAGGTGCGAATCCTCCTCGTCGCCGATCGGCGTCTCTAAAGAAACCGGCTCCTTGGCAATCTTCATCACCTTCCGCACCTTGTCGAGCGGCATCACCAGGCGCTCGGCCAGTTCTTCCGGCGTCGGCTCGCGCCCGATCTCGTGGAGCATCTGGCGGGAAGTGCGGACGATCTTGTTGATCGTCTCGATCATGTGCACGGGGATGCGGATGGTGCGCGCCTGGTCGGCGATCGAACGGGTGATGGCCTGCCGGATCCACCAGGTGGCGTAGGTGGAGAACTTATAGCCGCGGCGGTACTCGAACTTGTCCACGGCTTTCATGAGGCCGATGTTGCCCTCCTGGATCAGATCGAGGAATTGCAGCCCGCGGTTGGTGTATTTCTTGGCGATGGAAATGACCAGGCGCAGATTCGCCTCGATCATTTCCTTCTTGGCGCGGTTGGTTTCCCGCTCGCCTTTCTGCACGCTCATTACCACGCGCTTGAACTCGCCGATGTCGAGGCCGACTTCATGGGCAAGCTTGGCAACCTCCTCGCGGATGGCTTCAACTTCTTTCTTGTCCTTGGCGGCGAAATCCTTCCAGCCTTTTTCCGTCAGCTTGGAGACGCGCGCGAACCATGTGGGGTCCAGCTCGGAACCCATGTAGTTGTCGAGGAAAGATTTGCGGGCGACCTTGCGCGCTTCGGCCAGGCGCAAAAGCTTTCCTTCCATTTGCATCAGCCGGCGGTTGCTGCCATAGAGCCGGTCGATCAAGGCTTCGACGCGCGCCGCATTCAGCCGGATATCCAGCATCAGCTCCACCAGCTCGCGGTGGAGCTTTTCGTATTTCCGCTCATCCTCGCGCCCGTACTTGCCCTGGCCGAAGGAGAGCTTCAGGCGCTTTTCCTGCAAAGAGCGCACCTGCTTGGCTACGCGCGCGAAATGGTCGAGCGTCTCCAGCACTTGCGGCTTTAAAGCGCTCTCCATTGCCAGCAAAGACACGGAAGCATCGCCATATTCATCCGCCTCTTCCTCTTCTTCCTGCGGCGGCGCGGCTTTTTCTTCGCCTTCATCCTCTTCGTCGTCCGGTGTTTCTATGTCTTCCTCGGTTCGGTCTGCTTCCTCCACATCTACCCGCGGGCGGGCGGGCGCTTCGCCCTGGGCCGGCGGGAAGGCGCCGCCTTCCACGCCTGCGCCGTAGGTGGCGTCCAAATCCACAATGTCGCGGAGCAGCAGCGCGCCTGCCGCCAGATCGTCGCGCCAGGTGATGATTTCCTGCATCACCAGCGGGCTTTCGCACAGCGAGGAAATCATCGTCTCCCGCCCTGATTCGATGCGCTTGGCAATCTCGATTTCGCCCTCGCGGGAGAGCAGCTCCACATTGCCCATCTCGCGTAAGTACATGCGCACCGGGTCGTCAGAGCGCCCGCCGGGGCTTTCCTGGGCTTCTTCCTGTTCTTCGCCTTCCTGCGCCGCGCCTTCCCCGGCAGGCGCTTCTTCCACCACGTTGATGTCCGCGTTGGAGAGCGCCGAAATGGCCGCGTCAATGACTTCCGCGGAGGTGTCGCCTTCGGGCAGCGCCGCGTTCAGCTCGTCGTAGGTAATGAAACCGCGCGTTTTGCCGAGCGACATCAGCTTGCGCAAGGTGGCCGGGTTCAGCTCGTCCTTGCCCGCGTCGCGCCTGCCGGATTTCGCGGGTTCCTTACCGGCGGAGGATTTGGAAGCCATGCCTGTCCTTTCGGGGAGGGGTAATGCGTGAGAAGATAGTGATAGATAAGTAAAGTTTTGGTAAATTCAACAAAAACTCTCATGCAGCGGCGATAAAGCGTAAAATCAGCTTTCTTCTCCGTAGCTTAAATAGGCCTGCAAACGCTCCGCCTTGCGGTCGCGCAGCTCGTTTTGCAGCGCCATCAGCCGCGGCAGCAGGATTTCGCTCTCCGCCGGGGTCGAATGCCCCAGCCGCTCCTGCACCTCCGCATACTCTGCTTCCAGCAGGCTTAAATGGTGTGCCTGCGCCAGCTGCTCCAGCCAGCCGCGCGCCTTGGGCAGCGAGGAATGAATGTTTTTGGGCAGCAATTCCGTGTTCTCTTTCATTAATGAAGCGATCAGGTGGGCGAAGCCGCGCTCTTCCAAGGAATGCTTTAAATCCTCCGGCGCAAGGCCGGCATGGATGGCCTCCATCAGCGCATTGCGCAGGCGCTCCAGCGGCTCGCTGGCGCATTCCAGCTGCATCAGGCGTTCTTCCGTCGCATCGTCGCCGATCAGGAGCGGCTGCGCCAGGATCAGCTTGAACATCTGCCGTGCGGCGCTCATATCAGGGAGGAGCGTCGTGTTTTTTTCCGGCGGTTTCTTCATCGAGCCGGGGCGCTGCGCCCACATCTTCTCGCGGAAGAAAGCTTTGCTGTGATTGCGCAACGTAGGGTCGGCGATCTTTTCCGCAATGTCCTTCAGGCGCTTCTCCAGCGCCGCGCGCGCGGTCGGATCGGCGCTGGTATGCTGGCCGGAAATGGCCGTCCACAGCAGATCGTGCAGCTCGCGCGCATGGGTCAGGCTTTCCTCGAAGCGCTTGAGGCCGAATTGGGCAATCATGCTGTCCGGGTCTTCGCCCTTGGGCAGCAGCGCGAATTTCAGCGTCTTACCGGGCGTAAGCAGTGGCAGCGCCAGCTCGGCGGCGCGCAAACTTGCTCGCATGCCCGCAGCATCGCCATCCAGGCACAGGATCGGCGCATCCGCCACCTGCCACAGCCGCCGCAACTGCTCCGCCGTGACGGCAGTGCCGAGCGGCGCCACCGCCGCGGCCAGGCCTGCCTGGGCGCAGGCCACCACGTCCATGTAGCCTTCCACCAGCACGATCCGCACGCTCTCCCGCGCGGGCTTGCCCGCCTGGTGGAGATTGTAGACTGTCTCGCCTTTTTTAAACAGCGGCGTTTCCGGGGAGTTCAGATATTTCGGCGGCTGGCGGCCCGAGGCGGGCGGAGGCGTGCGGAGGATGCGCCCGCCAAAGGCGATCACCCTGCCGGTGGCGTCGCAAATGGCGAAGATCAGCCTGTCGCGGAAGCGGTCATACGCGCTGCCCTGGTCGGGGGAGACCAGAAGGCCTGCCTCCAGCGCCTGCGCCTCGCTGAAGCCCTTGCCGAGCAGATGGCGCTTTAGGGCGTCGCGCGCATCGGGGGCGTACCCTAGGCGGAACTGCCGCGCCATCTCCGGGCGGATGCCGCGCTTCTCCAGGTATTGCCGCGCCTGCGCCCCGCGCGCGCCCTGCAATTCCGCTTCGAAAAATCGGCAAGCCTCGTCGAGCGCGCCGTAGAGCGTCTTGGCGCGCATCTCCGCCCGCGCGGCTTCGGGGCTGGATTCGGGCACGGGGATGCCCGCTTCGCTTGCAAGCTTTTCCACCGCCTCGCGGTAATTGAGGTTCTCGTAAGTCTTCAGGAACTCCACCGCATCGCCGTGCGCGCCGCAGCCGTAGCAATGGTAATGATCGTCATACACGCGGAAAGATGGGCTTTTTTCCTGGTGGAACGGGCAGCAGCCCACCCATTCGCGGCCAGACCGACGCAGGCGGAGGCGCACGCCGATCAATTCGGGCAGCGAATGGGCGTTCTTGACGCGTTCGAGAAACAGTGGCGGGAAGGCCATCGGGGTTTAAAGCGCTCGTTGCAATGGGGCAAACAATGATTATATAGGAACAGAGCCGTTAAAACGCCAAATGTTTCTGCCCAAGCCCGCTCAAACCCCTCATATCGCCGTCGCAGGCCTGCGCCTGCCGCTGACCATCCGCCGCCATACGCGCGCCAGGCGCATCACCCTGCGTTACCGCGCTTCTCAAGGGGACGCGCTGCTGACGATCCCCAAGCGGGCTTCCCTCAAGGAAAGCCTGGCTTTCCTGGAAAGCCGCAAAGCCTGGCTGGCCGCCCGCATCCGCGAGGCGGGTGAGAAAGCGCCTTTCGCGGAAGGAGCGACAATCCCGGTATGGGGAAAGCCAGTCATGCTCCAGGCCGCTTCGGGCAGAGGGGTGGCGCGGCGCGAGGGGGATGCGCTCCTCATCCACGGCGATCCCGCCTTCTTCGCCCGCCGCGCGCAAGACTGGCTGAAGAAGGAAGCCAGGCGCGAACTCACCCGCCTGGCGGAGGAGAAAGCCGCCCGGCTTGGCGCGCGCATCGCCTCCATCACCCTCCGCGATACCGCCTCCCGCTGGGGCAGCTGCGGGGAGAAGGGGGATTTAAGCTTCTCCTGGCGCATCATCTTCGCGCCGTACGAGGTGTTCGATTACCTGGTCGCCCATGAGGTGGCGCACTTAAAAGAGCTGAACCATTCCCCCCGGTTCTGGGCGATCGTGCAGGAGCTATGCCCCGGCTGGCGCAAATGGCGCAGATGGCTTAAGGAAAACGGCGAGCAGCTGCACCGGTACGGGTGATTTTTATATGTTTGCATTGAGATAACGAAACGAAAACCATGCGTTTAATGCATCCAGATGCGCTTTGAGGCGCTATTTCGGCTGGAAATATGCCGCCAAGTACCTCACCTGTGTTCCCTCCCTTGTATTTTTCTTAATAAGACATTGAATATTATGTATATTATTTTTTTAGATGGTGCAAAAGGGAACATTATTAACCATGCGCCGCCTTTTGCCGCCGCGTCTGACGCATTAAAGCTTAGGGAAGTTCAGCGCCGTGCGGAAGGAGGGAAATAGCGGTGATTCAACCTTTTGGGAACCGTCCTAAGCGCACCTCTTCCGCGAATGCTTTGGCCGCTTCCTCGACCAGCCCGCGCGCATCTCCATACGCATGCGCGAATTTCGGCGGGCGTTCCGTCAGCCCGATGACATCGTCGATCACCAGCACCTGCCCGTCGCACGCCTTGCTCGCGCCGATGCCGATGGTGGGGATGGACATAATGCCGGTGGCTTCGCGCGCGACCGATTCCTCCGTGCTCTCGATGACGCAGGCGAATGCGCCGGAGGCGTCGATTGCCTTCGCATCGTCTAAGATTTTTTCGCGGGATTTGGCGTCCTTGCCTTGCATCTTAAACCCGCCCAAGGAGTGCACATGCTGCGGCAGCAGGCCGATATGCGCCATGACGGGGATGCCGCGCTCGACCAGAAACGCAATCGTCTCCGCCATTTCCGCGCCGCCTTCGAGCTTGACCGCGCCTGCGCCAGTCTCCTGCATGATGCGCGCGGCGGAGGCGAACGCCTGCCCGGGGCTTTGCTGATACGTGGCAAACGGCATATCGATGACGACGAGCGCCTGGCTCGACGCGCGCGCCACCGCCCTGCCGTGCGCAATCATCATCTCCAGGCTGACGCCGAGCGTATTGTCCATGCCGTAGACCGTCATGCCCACCGAGTCGCCGACCAGGAGGATATCGGCATGCGCATCGAGAATTTTGGCCACCGGCGCCGTGTAGGCGGTGAGGGTGACGATCTTCCGCGCGTCGGCTTTGCGTGCGCGGATAGAGGGGGGGGTAATGCGCGTCATGGGAGGCACCGTAAACGATGAACGGTTTACGATCAACTTAAGAGCTTATCCCCCTCCACCGCGAAATGCCGCGGCAGGGTGAAGCGGATGGTGGTGCCTTGCCCGACTTCGCTGGTGATGCTGAATTTGCCGCCCATCAGCTCCACGAATTTCTTGGTGAGCGGCAGTCCCAGACCGGTGCCTTCGTATTTGCGGCTTAGTGTATTGTCCACCTGTCCGAAGGCCGACATGGCGCGGGAGATGTCCTTGGGCGCGATGCCGATGCCGGTGTCGCGCACTTCGAAGGTGAAGCTGTCCTCGGCCACGTTCTCCCACGCCGAAACGCTCACCTCGCCGCCAGGGGGCG
>CAYMDD010000112.1:5473-5823 GCA_964389045.1 uncultured Rickettsiales bacterium | reverse complement strand
GGAGAACTGGCTCCAGGTGGTGGCCAAGACCTTCGACACCGTCTTCGGCAAGCCGATCCAATACACCGTCGACGCCTTCGGCGGCGACGGCAAGCGCGCCGTCACCTTCCGCCCGACGCGGCGGTTCGACAGTTACCTGGGCGAGCAGGGCAGGAGCCTCGGCCACGAGATGGTGGCGGTGAGCTTCGACTTCGCCGTGATGGGAGGCCTGGCCGACAAGCCCGCGCGCGACTTCATCGCCATCTTCGACCCCAACGTGCAGAAATCCTGGATGAAGGAAGGGCACATCGATATTCCGGCGGGCTTGAAAAGCCTGGCCGCCTCCGCCTGGCAGTATTTAAGCTACAGCC
>CAYMDD010000112.1:0-5463 GCA_964389045.1 uncultured Rickettsiales bacterium | reverse complement strand
TGGCGCTGCCCTACGTCTATTTCGTGCGCGCGCAGAGGAACCTCATCAACAAGTTCAGCCCCGGCTTCGCCTACGATTCCGACCGGGGGCTTAACGGCGGCAGCTTCAAGGTGGACAAGGACGGCAAGATCGTCGGCAACTACCAGCTCGAAGGGCTGATCGATTTGCAGACGCGCTTCACCGCCTACAATATCGGCACGCTGATCTTCCGCGAAACCTATATGGGCATCGCCGACAATCTGCTCAAATGGAAGGAATGCGACCTGGCCAAGCCCGGCAGCTGCGAGACGCCGGAGACGCCCAAGCCGTTCCTGACCGCGGCGGTCGATCACACCAAGAGTACGCTGCGCTGGCTGGCGCGCGACGTGGTGAAAGGCGCGCTTTACATGACGCCCGCCGTGCCGTTCTTCTGGGCGTCGCGCACCCCGCAGAGCAAATTTAAAGGCCTCTTCATTAACCCGGAAGAAGGCATAGTGCAGTACGAGCCGAAGCCGGGCTACATCTGGGCGCCGCAGGCCAACGAGTTGCGCCGTCAGGCGAACGACACGCTGGAGCATACTTTCCAGAAGTTCGACCGCGGCACGGAAACCTTCTTCGGTAAATTCGACGAGAACAGCCGCCAGTGGCAGCCCACGCGCGTGAGTGTAGGAAACCCGCTTGCCGGGGGAAATATCGACGCCTACAAGCAGACCTTCGGCGTCGGCGACCGTATGCTGAACGAATTTGGCAAGGTCAACGATTTCGCCCGCAAGCGCGGCCACCGTCCCGTGCGCTGGCTGCAAGACACGTTCGGCGTCACCGTGCCCAAGCGTCTGGTGGACAGCGCCGTAAACGCTTCGCTTGCGTATACGCCGTATTTCTATGCCAAGGCGGAATTCGCCAACCTGTGGGATACGGGCCGGATGGACGTGGCCATCGAGCGCGCCGTCGACGGGATCGCCTCCTTCAACATCGGCGAGATTAAAAAAGGCATCGGCGAAATCTCCGATGCGCTGCACCTGCGCCCGCTTTCCGACCCCAACCGCGAGCAGCTGGCGCAGGAGCGCATCAAGCACCATCTTTCGCCCGCCGACGTGTTCGACCCCCAGCTGGGCGAGCAGGGGCACCGCGGCCACCGCAAGACGCACCTGGAGCAGCTGCGCGAGCGCAAAGAAGCGGCGGAAAAGCGCATGGACGATCTTCGCGCGCGCAGCGCCATGACCTTCTCCGAAAAAGCCATCGCCGACGGCAACCTCGAACGGATACAGCGCCTGCGCGAACCCACCCTTACCGCAGGCTTCGCCGCCCACGAAGACACGCGCGACCTGCGAAACGAGTTTGCTCCGCTGGGCACGACGATTCATTAGCCTATATCCACTCAAAATGTCATCCCCCTTTAGGCGGGGATACGCCTTTCAGCATACGAGCAAAGGGATACGTGGATCCCGGCCTTCGCCGGGATGACTAGTGCTTGCCCCACGCTCAACCCTTTGCTACAGTCGCGCTTTCGTTTTCAACAGTAAGGTTGTCCGCATGCGCATTTCACGCCTTGGCTTGCCGAGCATCGCCGTTGCCGCTCTCTGGTGTTTTCTCTTGCCCGTCCCCGCGCAGGCCGAGCGCATCGTCACTCTGGGCACGGCGGGCGTCACGGGCGTGTATTACCCCGCGGGCGGGGCGATCTGCCGCCTGGTCAACCGCATGCGGAAGGAAACGGGCGTGCGCTGCGTGGTGGAATCCACCGGCGGGTCGATCAACAATCTGGAGTCCATCCGCGCCGGAGAGCTGGATACGGGCATCGCGCAATCCGACTGGCTGTACCATGCCTACCAGGGGTCGGAAGTGTTCAAGGACCAGGGGCCGAACCAGTCCTTGCGCGTGGTGTTCTTCTTGCATTCGGAGCCGTTCACTATCGTCGCGCGCAAGGATTCCGGCATTCGCTCACTGAACGATTTGAAAGGCAAGCGCATCAATATCGGCAATCCCGGCTCCGGCATGCGCGCCACCATGGAAGAGCTGATGCGCCTGAAGAAATGGGATGAAAACACCTTCAGCATCGTCTCCGAGCTGAGAGCGCCCGACCAGGGGCAGGCGCTCTGCAATAACACCATCGACGCCATGATCTACGCCGTCGGCCACCCCAACGGCGCCATCCAGCAGGTGACGACGATGTGTCCCACCCAGATGGTAGAAATCCCGAAAGCGGATATCGAAGCGATGACGGCGCTGCATCCCTTCTACGCCCCCGCCACCATTCCCGGCGGCATGTACCCGGGCAATGCGGATGCGGTGAACACGTTCGGCGTCAAGGCCGTGCTGGTGGCGCCCGACAGCCTGGACGCAGATATCGTCTACCTCTTCGCCAAAACCGTGTTCGACAATCTGGACAACTTCAAAACGCTGCACCCCGTTTTCTCCACGCTCAACGCGAACGACATGGCGGATGCGGAATCAACGGGCGTGCCCATGCATGACGGCGCGCTGCGCTATTTCAAGGAGCGGGGGCTGGCCCGCTAGCGCTTGCCATTCCCACCCGATTCGCTTAAACCACCATGCATCCCGCAATCATCGTTTAGAAAAAGCAAGGGCAGGAAGCGGCAATGAAACTATGGCATAAGGTGCTGATCGGCTTGGGCGCAGGCATATTGTTCGGCTTCGTCATCGGGCAAACGCAATTCCTCCAGAGCCTCGGCTTCGCCGAATCCATCGTTACTGTCAAAGATGGCGTGGAGGTGAGCACGCCAACAGGGCGCTATTTCCTCACCCAGTACATCAAGCCCATCGGCACCGTATTCATCTCGCTGATTAAGATGGTGGTGGTGCCGCTGATTTTCTTCTCGCTGCTTTCCGGCATCACCGGCATGGCGGATGCGGAAGCCTTCCGCCGCATCGGCATGAAAGCGGTGGCCGCGTTCCTGGCCACGGGCGCTTTCGCCGTTGCCATCGGCCTCGCTTTCGGCCATTTCTTCCAGCCGGGGCTTGGCGTCGATCTGTCGATGCTGAAAGAAATGGCCGGTGCGCCCGCCGCATCCGGCGCGCCCGCCTCCACCAACCTGATCGATATGCTGGTGGGCATCATCCCCACCAACGCCATCAAGGCCATGGCGGACGACCATATCCTCCAGGTCGTCGTCTTCACCATCTTCGTCGCCGTGGCCATCAACCGCCTGCGCGACCAGGTGCCCGACCTCATCCAGCTGATCCACCAGGCCGCCAAGGTGGTGTTCAAGCTGATCGAGACGATCGTGAAATTCTCGCCCTACGGCGTCTTTGCGCTCACCGCCTGGGTAGTGGGTACGCAAGGCTTCGGCATCCTGATCGCACTGCTGAAACTCGTGGCGGTCGTCTTCGGCGCGCTGTTTACGCAATACCTCCTGTTCGGAGTGATGATTATCGTCTTCGGGCGCATGTCTCCGATGCCGTTTTATAAGAAAATGCTGGAGCCGCAATCGCTCGCCTTTTCCACCAGCTCGAGCAAGGCAACCCTCTCCACCGCCATGCGCGTGGTGAGCGACCGAATGGGCGTCTCCAAAACCAGCACTTCGTTCGTGCTGCCGCTCGGCGCGTCGATCAACATGGACGGCACGGCAATTTACCTAGGGATTTGCGCGCTGTTCTTCTCCCAGGCTTTCAATATCCCTCTCGACACGCATCATTACTTTATCCTCATCCTCACCGCCACGCTCGGCTCGATCGGCGCAGCGGGCATCCCCAGCGGGTCGCTCATCATGATGGGCATGGTGCTCACCTCCGTAGGCCTCCCCTTGGAAGGCATCGCGCTGATCGCGGGCGTTGACCGCATCCTCGATATGCTCCGCACCACCGTCAACATCACCGGCGATTCGGTGATTACCCTGCTGGTGGACAAGTCCGAAGGCACGTTCGACGAGGATATCTACCACGACATGAGCAAATAACGCCGTTATTTCTCCGCCAAGTGCCTCACCTGTGTTCCATCCCTAGGCATAAGTGGTTATAAGCCATTGATATAAAGTAATTCTACTCTCAAATGAGGGTGCAAAATGGAACATTTTGGAGCATAGTGGAGCCTTATCGCTTTTTTGCAAATCCTCCGAACGTAACGTGCATTGCAGCCCGCCGGAAGGCAAAATATGCAATTGATAATGAGTTGCAATAGCAGCTGGTGTTATGCTATAACTCTTCCATGCTGATCTGCCTGTGCAACGCCCTTAAAGACTCTCAGTTCCGCTGCGCTCGCCAGGAAGGCGCGTGCAGCGTGGCGCAGATGTTCAAATCCTTGGGCTGCCAGCCCCAATGCGGTAAGTGCGTGCCGTATCTCCGCGAAGCGCTGGTGGAAAATAACTCCGCGCAGGCGGCGTTTTAAAACTTATCTTTGCACGTCATTCTCAATTGCACCGTTTTTCCTTGCGGCATGCGTTTGCGCGCGTATATGTTTCGGCTTTAAGCACTCGAACCCACAGACGATTTCCATGCAGCCCGACACCGATATCATCCGGCACTTGAACACCATCCTGCGCAACGAGCTGACCGGCATCAACCAGTATTTCCTGCATGCGCGGGTGTTGAAACACTGGGGATACATGAAACTCGCCGACGTGGAGTACAAGGAATCCATCGACGAGATGAAGCACGCCGACGTGCTGGTGCAGCGTATCCTGTTCTTAGGCGGCCTGCCGAACCTGCAGGATCTGGGCAAGGTGCTGGTGGGCGAGACGGTGGAGGAAATCTTAAACGCCGACTTAAAGCTCGAGCTTGCCGCCAGGCAGGATTTGAAAACCGCCATCACCTTATGCGAAAACCGCGAGGATTACGTGACCTCCCATATGCTCGAAGCCATCCAGAAAAGCGAGGAGGAGCATATCGATTTCTTGAACACCCAGCTGCGCCTGCTGGCCTCGATGGGCTTGAGCGCATACCTGCAGACGATTGTTTAAAGCACCGAATTAATCTTAGGAGGCTTGCCTATGATAAATAATCAAGAAAGCAATTCTAATATTGAATTTGAACTGAATGATACTTCTGAAGAAGAAAGTGAAGGTGACTTACAAGCAACCGCTACCAAAGGGGTTGTTGTACACAAAAATGACCGTAGTCTATCAGAGTTACATAGATGGCAACAGGAAGGTATCTTAAATTTAAATCCTGATTGGCAAAGAAACTTCGTTTGGGATCCAAAAAGATCTTCTAAGCTGATAGAATCAATTTTAATGGATTTGCCAATACCTGTAATTTATCTATCCCAAACTGATGAATCAACTTACGAAGTTATCGACGGTGTTCAAAGACTGACTTCTATATTTGAGTTTTTTAATAATAAATTCGCATTGACTGGCCTGCAATCCAGACAAGATATACAAGGAAAGAAATTTCAAGATTTAGATAAATCTGCGCAGAACAAGTTGAAAAACTCTACTTTACGTACTTTCGAGCTGGCAGAAAACACAGATAAGAATATTCTTTTCATAATCTTCGAGCGACTTAATACAGGTGGTATTGCGCTTAATG
>CAYMDD010000111.1:0-5833 GCA_964389045.1 uncultured Rickettsiales bacterium | reverse complement strand
ACGTCAAAGGAATGGAAGATATATACTCGCGGCAGCTGGCGCTGCCGGAGGCGCAAGCGGCATTAAGCGAGGCGGCGGCGCTCGCGGCAAACGAAACCATCTGCCTGCTCTGCTGGGAAGGGGATGCGGCGGGCTGCCACCGGCGCATCGTGGCGGAAGCGTTGCAGCAGGTCAACGGCCAGGAGGTGGCGCACCTTCAGCCGGTATCGCCCTTTCTGGCCTGATCGTCATTCCTCCCCGAATTTATTTTCCAGCAGTTCCTTGAGCGCATCCAGCGCTTGGCCGGCCTCCCTGCCTTCGGCGGTGAGTTCGAGCACGGAGCCTTTATCCGCGCCGAGCATCATCAGGCCTAAGATCGACGTGCCCGCTACTTCTGCCGCCTCCTCGCCCCTGGCGCCGAGCTTGCGCACGCCGATGCGCGCATCGAATGCGCCTGCGGTTTTCACGAATTTGGCCGCCGCGCGGGCGTGGAGGCCTTTTTTGTTTAGGATAGGCGTTTCGATTTTCATGCCAATGTTTTACGCCCGCCGATCAGCGACTGCACGATGTCCGGGTTGGTGAGCGTGCTGGTGTCGCCCAATGCGCCGGTGTCGTTCTCGGCGATTTTGCGCAAGATACGGCGCATGATCTTGCCGGAGCGGGTTTTGGGCAGCTCGGGCGTGAAGTGCAGGATGTCGGGCGTGGCGATGGGGCCGATGTCGCGGCGCACCTGCTGCATTAATTCTTTTTCCAATGCCGCGGAGGGTTCTTTCCCTTCGATTAGCGTCACGTAGGCATAAATACCCTGCCTCTTAATGTCATGCGGGAAGCCTACGACGGCTGCTTCGGCGACGGCTGGGTGGGCAACCAGCGCGCTTTCGATCTCGGCGGTGCCTAAGCGGTGGCCGGAGACGTTCAGCACGTCGTCGATGCGCCCGGTGATCCAGTAATAGCCGTCCGCGTCGCGCTTGGCGCCGTCGCCGGTGAAATACATGCCCAGGACGGTAGAAAAATACGTCTGCTCGAAGCGCGCATGGTCGCCGTAGATGCTCCTTGCCTGCCCCGGCCAGGAATCCGCGATGCAGAGCATCCCTTCCGCCTCGCCTTTAAGGATTTTGCCGCTCGTATCACAAATCACAGGCTTTACGCCGAAGAACGGGAGCGTAGCGGAGCCGGGCTTCAAGTCGGTTACGCCTGCAAGCGGGGTAATCATGTGGCCGCCGGTTTCCGTCTGCCACCACGTGTCGACAATCGGGCAGCGCGAGCCGCCCACCGTCTCGTAATACCAGCGCCAGGCTTCGGGGTTGATCGGCTCTCCGACCGAGCCGAGGACGCGGAGCGAGGAGAGGTTGTGCTTCTTCACCCATGTGTCGCCTTCGCGCATCAGCGCGCGGATGGCGGTCGGCGCGGTATGGAAAATATTGACTTTGTGGCGCTCCACCTCCGCCCAGAAACGGGAAGCGTCGGGGTAGTTCGGCACGCCTTCGAACATCAGCGTGGTGCCCGCATTTAAGAGCGGGGCGTAGAGCGTATAGCTGTGTCCTGTCACCCAGCCGATATCAGCGGTGCACCAGAATACCTCGCCCTGCCGGGCATCGAACGTGTATTTAGATGTCGTGCCGACCCAGACCATATACCCGGCAGTGGTATGAAGGACGCCCTTCGGCTTGCCGGTGGAGCCAGAGGTGTAGAGGATGAAGAGCGGAGCCTCCGCGCCCATGCTCTCCGCTTCGCAATGCGCATCCGCGCGCGCCATTTCCTCATGCCACCAGCGGTCGCGCCCCTCTTGGAAAGATATTTCTCCGCCGGTACGCTTATAGACGAGGACGCCGCGCACGGAAGCCTGATGTTTCAGCGCGGCATCGACGTTGTTTTTAAGCGCAACGCGCTTGCCCCCGCGCATGCCTTCGTCGGCGGTGATGATGAACACGCTTCCGCAATCGTCGATGCGGCCTTTGAGCGCCTCCGCCGAGAAGCCCGCGAACACCACCGAATGCACCGCGCCGATCCGCGCGCAGGCGAGCATCGCCATAGCGGCCTCGGGGATCATCGGCAGATAGATGGTGACGCGGTCGCCTTTTTTGACGCCGCTGTTTTTCAGCACATTGGCAATCCTGCACACCTGGCCGTGCAGCTCGGCATAGGTGAGAGCGCGCGATTCCGCCGGGTCATCTCCTTGCCACAGGATAGCGGTTTGATCCCCATATAAATCCAAATGCCGGTCAAGACAGTTTTCGGAGAAATTCAATTCCGCGCCGTCGAACCAGCGGATGCATACAGGGGGAACGAAAGACGCATCTTTTACCTTATACCAGCGCTTCCGCCACAAAAAATTTTCCGCTTCCTTTGTCCAAAACACGTCTGAATTTTCAAGCGATGTGGCGTACATTTGCCGGTATTTTGCATTGTCCAAGCGTGCGCCCGATTGCCATTCCGGCTTAACGGGGATGATGGATTCGGGCATGGCTAATCCTCCTTATTGCCGTCTCGGCGCAGGCAGGGGAGGCATTTAATTTTTCCCCAGCAGCGCACTTGCCACATTGATGTATTTCCTGCCCGCTTCCTGCGCGGAGTTCATGGCTTCCGCAAAACCCATGCCGGAGCGCACGCTGACGAGCTTAATCATCATCGGCAGGTTGACGCCCGCGATCACTTCCACGCCATCTTCCAGCACCGACATCGCCAGGTTCGAAGGCGTGCCGCCGAACATGTCCGTGAGGATCACCACGCCGCCGCCGCTTCCCACCTCGCGCACCGCTTGCACGATTTCCTCGCGCTTGGCCTCCATGTCGTCCTCCGGCTGAATGCACACCGCGCGCATTGCGCTTTGCGCCCCGACCACATGAACGGTTGCTTTCAAAAACTCCTCGGCCAGATTACCGTGGGTGACGACGACAATGCCGATCATGTTAAGCGCTCTCCAAATCCCGGTGTTTCAAGCTGCATTTATAGCTCAATTCCTGAAAGAATCCACTTAAACGCTCCGCCACATAGACCGAGCGGTGCCTGCCCCCCGTACAACCGATGGCGACGGTGAGATAACTCTTTCCCTCGTCGCGGTAGCGCGGCAGCAGGAGCGCGAATAAAGCTTTCGTCTGCTCAATGAACGGCGCGAACGCCGCGTCGCGCTCGATGAACTGGCCGACTTCCCATTCCCTGCCGGTGAGCGGCCTTAAAAGCGGCTCGTAATGCGGGTTTTGCAGGAAGCGCACGTCGAGCACCATGTCCGCCTCGCGCGGCAGGCCGCGCTTGAAGGAGAATGACATAAGGTTGACCGAAAGCGTGTCCGCGCTGCCGATGAAATGGGCAGTGATGCGGCGGCGCAGGTCAAGCCCGGTTAAGTCGGTGGTGTCGATGACGATGTCGGCGCAGTCCCGCACATCGTGCAACAGGCGGCGCTCTTGGCGAAGCCCGTCTTCCACCGGGCGGTCGAGCGCGAGCGGATGCTTGCGGCGGGTTTCGGTGTAGCGGCGCTTCAGGGCATCGTCGTCGCAGTCTAGGTAGACGATGGAGAGCTTGGCGCCGTCCTGCCGCAGCGCATCGATGGCGCGGATGAACTCCTCCGGCGTGAAGTTGCGGCTGCGGATATCCGCGCCGATGGCCAGCGGCTTGGTCTCCGGCGTAGAGCGCGCAACTCCCGCGATCAGGCTTAAGGGGATATTATCGATAGCCTCATACCCCGCATCTTCCAGCGTATTGAGCGCCGTGCTTTTGCCCGCGCCGGACATGCCGGTAACCAGCACGATGTTCATGCCGTCTCCACAAGAGGTTGGCGGCTTTCCGAGAAAATGGCCTTGCCCAGCAGCCGCAGCTTGGCAGGCGCAGAAGCATCGAACGCATGCAGGCAGATCAGCGGCACGGAAACGCCATCGTATGCATAATAAGCAGGCTCCGGCAGGCGCTCCACCCATTCGCGCTCCACCAGGCGCACCGCGAGGAAAATCTCCGCTTCCTTGCGAAAAGGCACATGCACCGCGCCGACGCCGCGCACTTCCATGCATCCTCCCAGGGCTTTCGGCGCATGGGCATGGAGGGAGCCGCCCTTTCGTTCCACCATTACCTGGTCATCGGCCACCAGCATGCCGCCGCCGTCAATCAGCCTCAACGCAAGATCGGATTTTCCCGAGCCTGAGTCTCCCAGCAGCAATATTCCGCAATCGCCAATAGCTACGCAAGTAGCATGAAGATTGCCGGGGTCGCTCACCGTATGAATCTTTCTTTCACCGAAACGGATGCGGCGGTCTTGAGCGCGCCGGGCTTGTCCGCTTCGATAAACACGGCCAACGCGGGAGGAAAGCGCGAAAAAATGGCTTCCGCGATCTCGCTGATCAACGATTCGAGCAAGTTGTAATGCCGCGCCCTGGCGGTATCTACGATGGTCTGCTCAAGCTGCCCGTATTCCAGCGCATCCTCGACACTGTCGCTCGCCGCCGCACCCGCGCCGTCCACTTCAACTTCGACGTTGAAGATAACCAGCTGAAACGTCTCACGCTCCCATTCGAACACGCCGATGGACAGCGGCAGCTCCAGATGCTTGATTACGATATTCACAATAAATGTTCTCCCCCGTCGACAAAGATGCACTGGCCGGTGATGCCGCCGCTCCTTAAAAGCCAGGCTACGGTATCGCAAACCTCCGGCACTCCGGCAATCTGTTTCAGCGGCAATGATTCCGCGCGCTTTCGCATATACTCCTCATCATGCCCCAGCTCCGAGGGGAGCAGAATCCCCGGACAGACGGCATTCACGCGGATATTCGGCGCAAGCTCCACAGCCGCCATCTTGGTAAAATCCCTCAAGGATTTTTTAGCAAGCAGATAATAGAAATAACTGTGCTTATTTTTCATCACCTTGGTATCGAGCATGTGAACGACATGGCCGGACGGGTACGCTTCAGCGAATGCCTGGGTGAGAAAAGCGGGAGCTGCGAAATTGATGCGGAACATCGCCTCGTAATCCTCCGGCATCGCCTCCATGAACGGCTTGGGCGTGAACAGGGAAGCGTTGTTGATAAGGCCTCTGCAATGCGGCAGCGCAGACTGAGCTTGCCGGATGAGCGACGGCAACGCTTGCAAATCGCCTAAATCCGCTCTCAGCAGCGCGCATTTCCTGCCAAGCCTTTCAATTTCCTGCGCGGTTTGTTCCGCCTCATCGTGCGAACGATGATAATGCAGGCCGATATCGTATCCTTCTTTTGCCAGATGCAGCGCCAGCGCGCGCCCTACACGCTTGGCCGCGCCGGTGATGAGAACGGCGCTTTCAGGCATTCAACGCCTTGTCGATGAGCGCATAGACTTCAACATCCTCGACTGCGCTTCGCAGCTCCGCGCTCAATTCACGCTTGCGCAGCAAGCGGGAGACGGTGGCAAGCGTTTTCAAATGCTCGGCATCCTTGTGCTCCGGGGAGACGATCAGCATCACCAGATCCACCGGCTGGCCGTCCGACGCTTCATACTCCACCGGCGATTGCAGGCGGACGAAGAAGGTGTAGATTTGGCGGAGATCTTCAAAACGCGCGTGCGGAATCGCCACGCCGCAGCACATGCCCGTGGCGCTGGCGTTTTCGCGGCGCATCAGCGCGGTATACACCTGGCGCTCCGGCAGGCCGGTGAACCGCGCGGCAATCTCGGCCAACGCATGGAGCAAATCCTTCTTGCTGCGCACGTGCACGTTGAGCGCGATGTGACTCAAATGCAGCGCATCGACGGGCAGGCCAGGCAACGCCGGTTTCACATTCATCATGAAAGGTATATGGTTCGCCTAAGCCGCTTTTTCCACCGCGGGGTCAACCCAGGAAATATTACCGTCTGCGCGCCGGTACACCACGTTCAAGCCGCCGTGGGAGGCGTTGTAG
>CAYMDD010000110.1:0-5894 GCA_964389045.1 uncultured Rickettsiales bacterium | reverse complement strand
ATTTGACCGACCTGGTGCATTACATCATCTTCGGCGTCGTGGCGCTCGTCTTCGCGCTAATGATCTATATCTGCCTCAAATTCAACGCCCGCCGCAATCCGGTGGCGTCCCGCGTCAGCCACAATGTCAAGCTGGAGTTCGCCTGGACGGTGGCGCCGATCATCCTGCTGATCGTCATCGCTATCCCCTCGCTTCGCCTCCATTATTTCATGGACAGGAACATCGAGGCGGACATGACGCTCAAAATCACAGGCCGCCAATGGTATTGGAGCTACCAATACCCCGACCACGGCGGCTTCGAGTTCGACAGCTACATGAAAAAAGCGCCTGCCGACCCGGCCAATCCGAAACCGGAGGAATTGCAGCCCGGCGAACCGCGCTTGCTGGCCGTGGACAACGAGGTGATAGTGCCGGTCGACACCAACATCCGCGTGCTGATGACGGCGGCGGATGTCATTCACAGCTGGGCGATGCCCGCCTTCGGCGTCAAGCGCGACGCCGTGCCGGGGCGCTTGAACGAATCCTGGTTCCGCGCGGAGCGCACGGGCGTGTTCTACGGCCAGTGCTCCGAGCTGTGCGGCTCCGGCCATGGCTTCATGCCGATTGTCGTTCGCGTGGTGAGCAAAGAGGAATTCGAGCAGTGGGTTGCGGGCAAGCGCCAGGCCATGCGCCCTTCTATCGCCCCAAGTCAGTTATCCAGCTTATAGTCAACGAGAGAGATTCATGAGCCTCGCCACCACCGCCGATTCTCAACCTAGCCATGCAGCGCACGGGCACCACGCCGAACCCACCGGCTGGCGCCGCTGGCTGTATTCCACCAATCACAAGGATATCGGCATCCTTTACCTGATTTTCGCCGTCATCGCCGGCATCGGCGGCACCATCTTCTCCATTATGATCCGCATGGAGCTGTCCCAGCCGGGCATGCAGTGGTTCGGCGAGAATTACCAGTTCTATAACGTCGTGGTCACGGCGCATGCCATCCTGATGGTGTTCTTCATGGTGATGCCGGCCTTGATCGGCGGCTTCGGCAATTATTTCGTGCCCATTATGATCGGCGCGCCCGATATGGCCTTTCCCCGCCTCAACAACATCAGCTTCTGGCTGCTGGTGCCCGCCTTCATCCTGGCGGTAGCGTCCTCGCTGGTGGGCGAAGGCGCAGGCACCGGATGGACGCTCTATCCGCCGCTCGCAACCTTAGGCTCGCACCCCGGCATGAGCGTAGACATGGCTATCTTCGCGCTGCACCTGGCGGGCATCTCGTCCATCCTGGGCGCCATCAACTTCATCGTCACCATCTTCAACATGCGCGCGCCCGGCATGACCATGCACCGCATGCCGCTCTTCGTCTGGTCGATCCTGGTGACCGCATTTCTGCTGCTTTTGGCCGTGCCCGTGCTCGGCGGCGCCATCACCATGCTGTTGACCGACCGTAATTTCGGCTCCAACTTCTTCAATCCCGCCGGCGGCGGCGACCCGGTGCTGTTCCAGCATTTGTTCTGGTTCTTCGGCCACCCGGAAGTATACATCCTGATCCTCCCCGCCTTCGGCGTGATTTCCGAAGTGGTTTCCACGCTTTCTAAGAAACCCATCTTCGGCTATCTGGGCATGGTCTACGCGATGGTCTCCATCGGCTTCCTAGGGTTCATCGTCTGGGCGCACCATATGTTCACCGTCGGCATGTCCGCCGATACGATGGCGTATTACATGCTGGCCACAATGGTCATCGCCGTGCCCACGGGGGTGAAGATCTTCTCCTGGCTCGGCACGATGTGGGGCGGCTCCATCGAGTTCAAGACGCCCATGCTCTTCGCGCTCGGCTTCATCTTTCTCTTCACGGTCGGCGGCGTTACCGGCATCGTGCTCGCCAATGCCGCCATCGACATTCCGCTGCATGATACGTATTACGTCGTCGCGCATTTCCACTACGTGATGTCCCTAGGCGCGGTATTCGGCATTTTCGCAGGGTTTTATTACTGGATGGGGAAAATGTCCGGCAGAGCCTACCCGGAAGGGCTGGCCAAGCTCCATTTCTGGCTGTTCTTCATCGGCGCCAACCTGACTTTCTTCCCGCAGCATTTCCTGGGACTTTCTGCCATGCCGCGCCGTATCCCCGATTACCCCGACGCCTATACCGGCTGGAACCATATTTCCTCGCTTGGCTCCTATATTTCGGGCGTATCGGTGCTTGTCTTCCTGTGGGTGGTCTGGCGCACGCTGAAATCAGGCAAGCCCGTTCCTTCCAATTACTGGGGCGAAGGCGCCACCACCCTGGAATGGACGGTGCCCTCCCCGCCGGCCTTCCACACCTTCGGGGATAATCAGCCGGTGTTGAAATAGTGAATGGCGGATGGTGATGGGTGAATAGTGTAATCTATGCGATAATTATATGAACTCTTCTACTATCCACTATTCTTCCACTATCCACCCGGCGGAATCGACCGTCTCCGATTTCGTCGCCCTGCTGAAACCCGGCGTGATGTCGCTGGTGGTCTTCAGCGGGTTTACCGGAATGATGCTGGCGCCGGGGCACATCCACCCGTTCTTAGGTTTTCTTACCGTGCTGTGCATTGCCATCGGCAGCGGGGCGGGTGCCGCCATCAACATGTGGTATGACCGCGATATCGACGCGGTGATGCGCCGTACCTCCGGTCGCCCGATTCCGTCGGGCAAAATTGCCGCTTCCGATGCGCTGACCCTGGGCGTCATGTTGAGCATCGCTTCCGTCACCCTGCTTGGGCTGGCTGCGAACTGGAAGGCCGCGTTCCTGCTTGCCTTCGCCATTTTCTTCTACGCCGTGATCTACACCATGTGCTTAAAGCGCCGTACGCCGCAGAATATCGTCATCGGCGGCGCGGCAGGCGCCTTCCCGCCCATGATCGGCTGGCTGGCGGCCAGCGGGGGTTTGGGCGCCGAGCCGCTGCTGATGTTCCTGATGATTTTCCTATGGACGCCGCCGCATTTCTGGGCACTGGCGCTCTACCGCAACGCCGATTACGTGAAAGCCGGCGTGCCGATGCTGCCGGCGGTCGCGGGCATCGCCGCCACCAAGCGGCAGATCGTGGCCTATAGCGTCCTGCTGGTGGCCGCAACCCTGGCTCCCTCGGCGCTAGGCTTGCGCGGCATGGTGTACGGCATCGGCGCGCTGGCGCTTGGCTCAAATTTCCTTATGTTAGCGTTTCGCGTTTTGCGCTCCGCAAATGACGTTCCGGCCAAAAAACTGTTCGGCTACTCAATCCTTTACCTCTTTGCGCTGTTGAGCCTGATGCTCGCCGATCACGCCGTTTTTGCCTATAGCGCGGAAGGCTAAAAACAGATGCAGAAACAGGAAATCCTCAACCAGTTGGCGCAGCATACCATCTACCTGATGGGAGTAAGCTTTATCTTGGGCAGCCTGTGCACTATTTTTATCCTGCTGATCCTGGAGATGGTGCGAAGCGCCTTTCCCGCCGACATCGCCCGCCAGCCTGAACCGCCGGAACAATAAATGCCGCCGCATCCCACGCACCGCCGCCAGACGCGCAAGAATTGGGCGCTGTTTTTCATCCTCCTGGCGCTTGCCGTCTGCATTTTCGCCATTACGCTGGTGCGCTTAGGAGGGCAGTAATCCGATGCCTTCCGCCTCGCCGTCCTCCCGCCGCAATACCACGCTTGCCATGAATCTGGTCGCGCTCACGCTCGGCATGCTGATGCTGGCCTATGCCTCCGTGCCTCTTTACCGCCTCTTCTGCGAAACCACCGGCTTCGGCGGCGCTACCAAGCGCGCGATTGCGGCTCCCCTTCCCGGCGCGCGCGAAATTACCGTGTCATTCAACGCCGATACCGATCCTCATCTGCCCTGGCAGTTCACGCCCGACCAGAAATCCGTGCGCGTGCGCGTAGGCGAGGATACGCTCGTATCCTACAGCGCCCGCAACAAGGCGGACAAGCCCGTCACCGGCCACGCTGTCTACAACGTGGTACCGCACAAGGCAGGCGCGTACTTCGCCAAGATCGAGTGCTTCTGTTTCAAAAACCAGACGCTCGAAGCAGGCGGCAAAGTGCATATGCCGGTTTCCTTCTTTATCGACCCTGCGATTGCCTCCGACCCGTCGATGGACGGCATTGATGAAATTACATTGTCGTACACGTTTTTTCCGGCTACATCATCCGGCACCCCCTGATCGTTTCTGTCTTTAAGGAGCTTTCCCGTCATGGCGCACCATCCGACCCCTCCCACCAACGCTCCGCTGGAGATGCGCCCGCATCCCTACCATCTCGTCAATCCCAGCCCCTGGCCGATCCTGGGCGCCTTCGCGTTGCTGCTCGCCACGCTGGGCGGCGCGATGTTCATGCACAAGCACCAGATCGGCGGCTTCATGGTTATCGCCGGGTTCGCGCTCATCTTCTACTGCATGTATGTCTGGTGGCGCGACGTGATCCGCGAAGGCATGGTCGATCATGCGCACACACCTGCCGTCAAGCACGGCCTGCGCCTCGGCATGGCGCTGTTCATCACGTCCGAAGTGATGTTTTTCGCCGCCTTTTTCTGGGCGTTTTTCGACGCCAGCCTCTTTCCTAAGCTGTCGCTCGCCGATTTAAGCGAAGTGTGGAACGGCATTGAGGGCGCATGGCCGCCTAAAGGCATTGAGCCGTTCGATCCCTGGCACTTGCCTTTCTTAAACACGCTCATCCTGCTCCTTTCCGGCACTACCGTCACCTGGGCGCATTACGCGCTGCTGGAGAACAACCGCGAGGATATGGTCAAAGCCTTATGGATCACCGTGGCGCTGGGATTCAGCTTCACCTGCCTCCAGGCTTATGAATATGGCCATGCCGCCTTCGGCTTCAAGGAAGGCATCTACGCCAGCACCTTCTTCATGGCCACCGGCTTCCACGGCCTCCACGTCATCGTGGGCACCATCTTCCTTGCCGTCTGCCTCTACCGCGCCAAGAAAGGCCAGTTCAGCCACGAACACCATTTAGGCTTCGAGTTCGCCGCATGGTACTGGCATTTCGTGGACGTGGTATGGCTGTTCCTGTTTGTGTTCGTCTATTGGTGGGGCGGTAGGTAGTTAGTATCACGGTAACAAAGTGATAAGGTGGCGGAGCAGATTATAATATCACCTTGCCATCTCGCCACCATGTCACCCACATCACCTACGCTTCTCCATTCCGCCCTCACCTTGACCTGCCCACGCTGCGGAGAGGGGAAAATCATGCAAGGGTTATTGTCGCTCGCCCCGGAATGTCTGGCATGCCGCCTTTCGCTCCGTGAGTACAACCCCGCCGACGGGCCGGCGCAGCTGGTAATCTGGGTGGTAGGCATCCTTGCCACCATCCTCACCGCCACCGTAGAGTTGCTCTACGCCCCGCCCTACTGGCTGCACGCGGCCATTTGGCTGCCGTTTATCTGCTTATCCTCCATTGCTTTGCTGCGCATCTTCAAGTCATTGATGCTGGCGCTGGAATACCGCCACAGGCCGGAAGGGTTCGAGCGATGAAAACCTTAAGCCGCAAGCAGTAGATTATCCCTCCCTCATAGGCATTATCGCATAGTTTTTAAAGCCGTCATCCCTGTGCAGGCGGGATGACAAATGGTGAAGCGGGTTGGTAAAGCATATCATTCCCCTAATTTGGAGAGATTAAAAGACCGGTTTAAAGGGTTAATGAAAACTGCTAGAATCATTTCCGTTCCTGTCGTCTATTTCTCTAAAGGACTATCCGAATAAGGATGTCAGTTCCTTCAAGGGGAACGACGGCTACGGATAGGGACGGGCGGAACCGGCGGGCGGAGTATTCCCGTCGTCATCGGTCGTATTTCCATGTCCTGCCCTGTAAGGGCAAAGTTCTCTCCAAAGGAGTCTGCGATGGCTAATTTGGGTGGCCGCGAGATGCGTGAGCACAACGAGGTT
>CAYMDD010000109.1:0-5955 GCA_964389045.1 uncultured Rickettsiales bacterium | reverse complement strand
GTCTGTGAAAGCAGCGACGTCTTCGCCAAAGACCGCACGCTGCCCTTGCCGCGGGAAGGAAGCCTGCTTGCCTTCCGCACCGCGGGCGCTTACGGAGCGAGCATGTCCAATACCTACAACAGCAGGCGCCTGATCCCGGAAGTGCTGGTCAAGGGAGAGCATTACACCGTCATCCGGCCACGTCAGAGCTATGAAGAAATGCTGGCCGCCGAGAAACTGCCGGATTGGCTTTAACCCTCAAGCCGTCATCGCTGCTTGAGCGGGATAACAATGTCTGCGCTTACGCCGCTCCCCGGTTATGCGTCCAATGCATCAGCATCTCTCTGCCCCCCTGGTTCTCAATGAAATTCACCAGCGCGATGACCACTTTCCGGTCATATTGTTCGCCCGCTTTATCCAGCAGCAGCTTGGCAGCGGCATCCACGGTAAACGCAGCACGGTAAGAGCGCGGGCTAATCATGCCCACAAAAGCATTGGATACTACGATGATCCGCGCCGTAATCAAAATGCCTTCCTCCTTCAACCCCAGCGGACCGCTGCCATCCCAGTGCTCCAGCGATTCTTTCAGCGTCTCGTAAACCTGCCCGTCAAAGGCGATGTTTTTCACCAGCTCCGCCGAGGCGCTGATCGAATCGCGGATGTTGCGCTTCTCCGCCTCGCTCAAACTGTCGCGCTTGGTCAAGAGCTGCTCCGGCACCACAATCTTGCCGATATTCATCAGCAGCCCTGCCACCCGTGCCGTTTCGCGCTCCACAGCGCTTAAATCCATTGCTACCGCCACCGATTCCGCGATCTGTGAAACAAGCAGCGAATGGTTGGCCGCATGCGGGTCGCGCTTATCCACCATCAGCACCAGCGTGTCGATCAGCTGCTGATGCGCCTTGATGCGGGATTCGCGCTCATGCACCACCTCGCTGATGTCCTGCTCCACCAGCAGCACGCCGGGCGCAGGCTGCTGCATGTCAGGCAAGGGAAGCGTGTCGAGCGGAATAAACTGGCTGCGCATAATACGCTCCTGCCCGTTTTCATTCCGCCGCAGCACGCGCACTTCCTCGCGCTTCTCCGTCATGGCCACTTCGCTGGCCTCCATCGCCGGCTTCGCGCGTGCTGCGCCGAGCACGTCCGTGATGGTCTTGCCTACCATGTCCTCCATCTGCATGCCGGCTTCCCTTGCTGCCATCTTATTGGCGAAGCGGTACCGCCGCTCGGCATCGAGAAGCGCCACCCCTTCGGGCTGATTGTCGGTGACGACTTTGATTAGGCGCTTCTGCGCATCAAGGTTTTCCGCCAGGCTTTTAAAATACCGAGAGGCTTCTTTCGCGCGGCGCGAGCTGGTCACATACCACACCGCCACGATCATGGCCACGAACAGCCCCAGAAGCGCCAGGAACAGCGCCACCATGCCGTTCCGGCGCAGAGTGCTGCTTTCCAGCGCTTCCTTTTTGGAAATTTTCACCATCAGCGTCCACGGCGTATCGATAATCATTCGCCCGGTCGCCAGCGAATCGATGGAGGCGTAATCGCGGCGGATGCCGAATTCGCCGGGGCTGGCGGCGGCGAACGACGCGGCCAGCTGGCCGGGGTTGTCCTGGAGCGCTTTTTCCAGCGGCGCGCTGCCGTCCATTAGCGGAGACAGGTAGACAATATTGCCGCCTTCTTTCCGCACTAGAGAGATTTCCAGGGTCTTTTCCGTGACGCCGGGGTGCTTGAGCAACGAAAACAGCCGATCATCCACTTGCTTCAGGCCGATGATACGCCCCGCCGGCTCAGACGACGCAGGGTCGGCCTGGATGCCGAACACCGGCATCACAAAGCCGATTAAAGTATGCCCCTCCGCATCTTTTTGCATGTCGAGCAGGGTTTGCGTGCCCGCCGGAAGCTGTTGCAGCCGCGCGCGCAGATCGTCGCTCAAAGAGGCCAGATAAGGCGTGCTCACCACCACGCGGTTCTCATTATCCAGCACGGCCAGGCCGCTGGTGGATTTAAAAGGAATCTGCGCCGGAATCTGCATGCTCATCGGCACCGACGGCGGAGCAAAGCCTAAGCGGTCGGCGGAGAAGATCAGCAGGTTGCGCAGATAGGCTTTCTGGGGCGGCTCCTGCACGTCGCTTAAAGATTCTTCCGGGCCAGGCATGGTCTTGATCTCGGTGAAATAGATTTGCAGCGAGGGATTTTCACTGAGCTTTTTCATTTCCTCGAAATGCGACGCCACCCAGCGGCTCACCTCATGCGCGCGCGAATCGGCGATAAGGTTCAGCCGGTCTTGCCAGGCGCGCATGTCGCGCTCGTAATCGAGCCGCGCAAACTGCGCCACCATCGCAATGCCGCCCACCGCAATGATGCTGACCAGCAGCACGATTCCCCAAAACCCCGGCCTGAAGCGCGGTATCGCAGTCGCGTCATGGTTCATCGACTTGCTCCTCGATTGAAAGAAGTAATGGTGGTGTTATAGCTGCGTTTTGCTTTCGATGCAGTATGATTTCGCGGTCGAACTGATCGCCGACGATAAAACGGTATTCTCCCACCGGCGCGAAACCGAACCGTGCGTAGAATCTCTGCGCCCGGAAGTTATTCTCCCATACGCCGATGTAAATATCCTCCGCCTGTCTCGATTCGCACCAGTTGAGCGCCGCCTCCATCAATTGCCCGCCCACGCCCGCGCCCTGGCTTTGTTCGCAGATATAAAGCCGCTGTATCTCGTAATCGCCGTTTCGCGGCTGCGGCACCGGCAGCTTGCAGCGGCAGGCTTTTGCAAACCCAAGCACCGCGCTCTCCCGCCCGGCCATGTAATAAACGCTCTCCTCGCTCAACAATTCCTCCTCGATCCGCTGCAAGTCGTACGCGCCTGCGAGATAGGCCTCCAGGTTTTCGGAGCGGTAAAGATAGGCGAAATTCCGCGCGAATTCTCTCCGCCCGAACTCAGCCAGCGCCTCAGCATCTTCCGAAGAGGCGCGGTACAGCTGGAAGTTTTGATTGTTCACAACGGATAATACGCCCACCACCCCTCCTCGTTGATGCCATAGATCGGCTTGTAATGGAAAATGCGTAGCGCGGGCATCACCTGGCGGATTTGGTTGTCCAATATATAAAGGCGCCCCTCATTATCATACACGCCGAGCACCGCATGGATCACGCCGCCTAAGTTGAAATCCTGCAACACGATGATACGCAGGCGCGACGCGGGAATCCCCGCCGCGCGCAGCGAGTAATATTTGATGATGGCGTAATCCTCGCAATCGCCGCTGATCGAGAGGAATTCATATGGCGCCTCCCAGTAATCCTCTATGCCCCAGTTGATCGTATCGGGCGTATAGGGGTGCGAATTGCCGAAATCGTTCACCGCCTCGATCATCTCGCGGAAAGGCGTTGCGTTCCAGCGCTGCGTCAGCTTTTTCCACTCCTTCGCTTCGCACGGATGGAAGCGGCTCAAGCCGCAATCCTCATCGTTTAAGCGCATCTCCGCGGCATAGCGTCCCTGCATGCCCGTCCATTTCGGAAAAGGGTTCACGTCGGCGGAGAAGTTTTCCCGCATCTCGAAATAGGAGCGCACCTGCGCCGGGGCTGCAGTCGGTGCAATGGCTACGATGAGAAAAAACAGGCGGCAAAGCTTGCGCAAAAAGGTCGAATGCATGGTCTGAATTCTATACCGCATCGCGCGTGGATGCGTATGTGATTTTTATATCACACCCGAAATGAAAAAAATCTCCCCTTTTCTCCGCAGGATGAGCCGCACGCACGCACGGTGGAAAAAACTCACCGCCGTTTCGCGCGGAGAAGCGCAGAAAATAAGGCGTCTCCAGCTGCGCGAGTTTCTCGCCGCGGAGTATTTTCCACGCATGGCGCTTCTCACAAGCTGCTGACGAAGGAGTGGTTTTCTCGATGCTGTTAATAGAAAATTTATCAATTTGGTTTTAAGTATATTTCAGAATTCACGGGCGTGGTGTTCGTGAATCCAAACACTGCAAGGAGACCCGACATGTTGATGACCTCAACCAAAAAAGCTTCTGCGAAGCCCGCTGCGAAGAAGCCGGCTGCAAAGAAAACCGCTGCGAAGAAAGCGGCTCCGAAGAAAAAGACCGCCGCGAAAAAGCCGGCTGTGAAGAAGACCGCCGCGAAAAAGCCCGCTGCGAAGAAAACCGCTGCCAGGAAGCCTGCTGCGAAGAAAGCGGCTCCGAAGAAAACCGCCGCCAAGAAGCCTGCCGCACGGAAAGCCGCGCCGAAAAAGCCCGCTTCCAAATCCAGCGTCGGCCTGTTCGGCAAGAAGTCTTCCGCTTCCGACAAGAAGGTAACCACCATCCGCTTCTAGTTTCTTGAGGAAGCGAAGCTTGCCGATTATTTTAGGCAGGCTTGGATTATTTCCCGTTGATAAAGCCCCGCCTGATTCGTTCTAGCGGGGCTTTTTTTAAAAACGCCTTACCCGTGCGCCCTGCCGCCGCCGTGGGAATGCCCTTGCGAGAGCTTGAAGAACCTCCGCAGCGCAGTTTCCGCATGAGCGGTGTAGCGCTGCGCAGCCTTTCGCGCTGCATCGGCATTGATACTGCGAGGCTCATAAGCATCCGCCAGCCTGCGCTGCGCATCGGTCATCTTCCGTAAATTCTGTAGATCGTCCGTATCGAAAGCTTCGGCGGCAGCGGCAATGGGCGCCGCTTCCGCCGCGATGCGCACCAGCATGCGCGAGATCACTGCCTTTTCCGCATCCTTCATTGCCGCCTGTTCCAAACTTGATGACCGCCGTAATGGCGGTCGGGTAACGTTCCGGTGAAGTTGCTCAACAAGTAAATCGATAATCGCCTGCGCTTCGTCTTCCGCCATAACCTGCTCCTTACACTATTGCCGGATGTGAAAAGGCTTTCGAGACGTCTTTCAAAAAGAAAAGGCAGGTATATTCCTACACCTGCCTTCGGTAAAGTTGCACAGATTTCTTGAATTTATGCTTCCTGCTGCTTCTTCTCTTTTCTGCCGCCGCCGGTATTGGCGAGCGTATGAGAGATGTCTTCGCCTGTTTCCTGATCCACGGACTTCATGGACAAGCGCACCTTGCCGCGGGGGTCGATGTCAAGCACTTTGACCTTGACCATATCCCCTTCGTTAAGCACCTCCTCCACCTTGCCCAGCCGCCGGTCGACGATCTCGCTGATATGCACCAGCCCGTCCTTGGCGCCGAGGAAATTGACGAACGCGCCGAAATCCACGATGCGCACTACCTTGCCGCTGTAGATCCTGCCGATCTCGGCTTCGGCCACGATGCCGTTAATCATGTCGAGCGCCTTCTGCGTCTGCTCTTCGCCGACCGCGGCGATCTTGATGGTGCCGTCATCCTCGATGTCGATCTTCGCGCCTGAGACTTCCACGATCTCGCGGATAACTTTCCCGCCTGTGCCGATCACTTCGCGGATCTTGTCTTTCGGGATGGTGATGGTGGTGATGCGCGGGGCATTCTGGCTCACCGTCTCGCGTGCGCCCGTCAGCGCCTTGCTCATCTCGTTCAAGATATGCGCCCGGCCTTCATGCGCCTGTTTCAGGGCAATGCGCATAATCTCTTCCGTGATGCCGTCGATCTTGATGTCCATCTGCAAGGCCGTAATGCCCTGGTCAGTGCCGGCCACCTTGAAATCCATGTCGCCCAGATGGTCTTCGTCGCCCATGATGTCGGAAAGCACGGCGAACCCGTCCTTCTCCTTAATCAAGCCCATGGCGATGCCCGCCACGGGGCGTTTCAAGGGCACGCCCGCATCCATCATCGAGAGCGAGCCGCCGCACACGGTCGCCATCGACGAAGAGCCGTTCGATTCGGTGATTTCCGACACCACGCGGATGGTGTAGGGGAATTCCTCTTTCGCAGGGAGCACTGCTTTAAGCGCCCGCCAGGCGAGCTTGCCGTGGCCGACTTCGCGACGGCCTGGAGGGCCCAAGCGGCCTGCCTCGCCCCCAGAATAGGGCGGGAAGTTATAATGG
>CAYMDD010000108.1:0-5987 GCA_964389045.1 uncultured Rickettsiales bacterium | reverse complement strand
CAGAGGAGCGGATCAAAAAGCTGTAAGCGGGAGTAGCACCGCGTATAAAAGATCGGATTAGTTAATCGCCTCCACCGCGATCACTTCCGGCACGTAGTGTTTAAGCATATTCTCGATGCCGCTTTTGAGCGTGGCGGTGGAGCTGGGGCAGCCGGAGCAGGCGCCGTGAAGTTCGAGGCGGACGATGCCGTCTTTAAAGTCGTGATAGATAATGTCGCCGCCATCCATCGCCACCGCCGGACGGACGCGGGTGTCGATTAGCTCACGGATCTGCTGGACGATGCCGTCCTCGTCTTCCGCGGCAGCGGCTAGCTTTGCAGGGGCATTGTCGTTTATCACCGGCAGCCCGGCCATGAAATGCTCCATCACGGTGGTAAGCAGCGCGGGCTTAAGCACGTTCCAATCCACGCTTTCGTCCTTGGTGATTGTGATGAAGTCCGCGCCCAAAAACACCGCCTTCACCTCGGGGATGGCAAACAGGGCGGACGCCAGCGGGGAGGCGGCCTTCGCCTCCTCTTTATCCGTGAAAAACGCCGTGCTCGACAACATCACGGTGCGCCCCGGCAGCAGCTTCAGGGTCTGCGGATTGGGGGTGGATTCGGTCTGGATGAACATGATGCCTCGCTATGTAGGCCGGATTTCATACATTTTCAAGCGCTGAAGCGCTTGCACGGGCAGGCGAACCGCGTTAAAGCCTTAAAGCGCTATGCACCCTTTTAACATTATCGGCACGCAGACGCTCTGCAAGCGGGAAATCTGGCGTTTCCTCAAGGTCTGGAACCAGACGGTCGTCGCTCCGATCGTGACGACGCTGTTGTTCCTGGCGATCCTGACGCTGGCGATAGGCGGCGCGCAGGCGCGCACCATCGAGGGCTTAAGCTATACGCAGTTTATCGCTCCGGGGCTGATTATGATGGCGATTGTGCAGAACGCATTCGCCAACACCTCCTCCTCGCTGATGCTGGGAAAAATCCAAGGGGTCATCATCGATATCCTAATGCCGCCCTTGAGCGCCGCGGAGATTACTTTCAGCTTCGTGGTGGGGGGCGTGGCACGCGGGCTGCTGGTGGGGATAACGGTGACGCTTGCGGTTTATCTCTTCGTACCGCTTACCGTGGAGCATCCTTGGATGGCGCTGTTCCATGTGGTGGCCGCAAGCGTGATGCTGGCGCTGCTCGGGGTGTTGGCGGGGGTATGGTCGCAGTCGTTCGACCAGCTGGCGGCCATCACCAATTACGTGATTACGCCGCTTTCCTTCCTGTCGGGGACGTTCTACCCGATCAAATCGCTGCCCGAAACCTGGTATCACGTCAGCCACTTCAACCCGTTTTTCTACATGATCGACGGGTTTCGCTACGCCATGACAGGTTATTCCGATTCCGACCCCTGGCTGGGGCTGGGGGTAATGATGGCCACCAATGTTGCGCTGTGGGCGGCAATCCAATATATGATTAAAAAAGGCACGCGGCTTAAATCTTAAAAAACGAAAGAAGGCGAAAATGAACACCACCCCTACCGAACCCCCGCAGCAATTCTTCACCGTGCGCGGCCAGTATATCAAAGACTTGTCGTTCGAGAACCCGCATGCGCCGCAGAGCCTGACGCTCCAGGGCGGGGCGCCTACCATCGACGTCAATGTGGATTTGAAGGCGCAGAAACTTCAGGATAATTTCTTCGAGACGGGATTGCATATCTCGGCGCGCGCCAGCACCGAGAACGGCACGCTGTTTTTGATCGACCTTACCTATGCGGGTATTTTCGAGTTGAGCGGCATCCCCGACGACCGCATTGAGCCGCTGATTTTCGTCGATGCGCCGTTCGTGCTGTTTCCCTTCGCCCGCCGCGTGGTGGCGGATGTGACGCGCGACGGCGGCTTCCCGCCGCTGATGCTGGAGCCGATCGATTTCCATGCGCTCTACTTGAAAAACCGCCCGCAAGGCGCGCAGCAGCAGCCGCAAACGGCCAGCGCTTGAGAGAGAATAAGGAGAAACACCCATGCTGATCCGTGCCACTTTCCTTGCCTTATTGCTTCCGACCTTAACACAGGCGCAGGCGCCGCTGCCGTGGCAGCAGGGGCAGCCGCAGGCTACGCCCGCGGCGCGCCACCTGCCGCCAACGGATGCACCGCGCCTCCCCACAGGCGAGCCGCCCGCCATCGCCCGGCTTTCGGAGGAGGCGCGCAGCCTTTATTTCGGGTTCAGCTCGGCGGCATTGACGGCGCGCGAAGCGGGCAAGCTGAATGCCATCGCCCGCGCGGTCAAGGCGTCGCCGGAGGTGGAAAGCGTCGATGTCATCGGCCATACCGACCCGATCGGCTCGGTAGCGGTCAACCGCGCGCTTTCGCAGAAGCGCTCGGAGGCGGTGGCGCGCGCGCTGAATAAGCGCGGCGTGCGTGTGCGCGAAGTCGGTTTAACCGGCATCGGCGCGATGGAGCCGAAAGTGCGCTGCGCCGAAAGCTTGCCGAGACCGGAGCGCATCCGCTGCTTGAGCGCCGACCGCAGGGTGGAAGTGCGGTTCAACCTGCGCTGAAATATATATATCTTAAGGAGATAAAGAATGACCACGTTCGACGACCGCACTAATAATTTCGAGAAAAAACTCGCGCATGACCAGGAGCTGCAGTTCCGCGTCAACGCCAGGCGCAACAAGCTGCTGGGCTTATGGGCGGCGGAGCGGATGGGAAAAAGCGGCGAGCAGGCCGAAGCCTACGCCAAGGAAGTGGTGCTCTCCGATTACGACGAAAAAGGCGATGACGATGTGCTGCGCAAGGTGCTGCAAGACCTCCAGGCAAGCGGCCTGCCCGCGGAGAGCACGGAAATCCGCGCCAAGATGAACGCGCTGCTGGACGAAGCCAAGCACCAGCTGATGGAAGCGAGCCGGTAATCCTGGCATATCATCCCGGTATCAGGCGGGGATAACGGCGTCTTCATTCCAGATAGGATTTTTCAGCGTCTCAATCAGCGCCGCGTGCGCGGCGCGCTCCTCTGCCGAGATTTCGAAACGGCGGTAAGCGATGTCGACGCGGACGGTTACGGTTTCCTGCACCGCTTGAAGGGAGGAGCCGGGGGTTTGATCGAGGAAGATGCTTGCTTGCCTGCCGCCGCATAGCTCGAGATAGACTTCCGCCAGCAGCTCGGCGTCCAGAAGCGCGCCGTGATAGGTGCGGGAGGAATTATCGATCTCGTAGCGCCTGCATAGCGCGTCAAGGCTGGAGGGAGAGCCGGGAAATTTCTTCCGCGCCAGCATCAGCGTATCCACCGCCCGTGCCATTTCCACCGCCTTGCAGCCGGCTTTGACAAGTTCGTGGTTGATGAATTTCATATCGAAGCCCGCATTGTGGATCACCAAAGGGGAATCTCCGAGAAAGGCCACGAAATCGGCGGCGATATCAGCGAATTTCGGCTTGTCGGCGAGGAAATCGAAGGATAGCCCATGGATGGCTTTCGCCTCTTCGGGCATATCGCGTTCGGGGTTTAAATAGACGTGGAAGGTCTTGCCGGTGCGCACCTTGTTCATCATCTCCACGCAGCCGATCTCGACGATGCGGTGGCCGGAAACAGGATCAAGGCCGGTGGTTTCGGTATCGAGAGTTATTTCGCGCATGCGAGGAGCGTGTGGATAATGGCTTGAGTCTGGCGGAAACTATAAGCGAACCCGAGGCCGGTGTGAATCACGAAATCAGCCTTGCGCTTGCGCGCGTGATCCATCAGCTGGCGGGAGAGGATGCGTATCAGCTTTTCTTCCGTCATCTCCCTGCGCTTGAGCGCGCGGCGCTTCTGCACATGCCTGGGCGCGCTGACCGCCACGGTGACGTCCAGCCGCTTTTCCGCCTTGGTTTCAAAAAGAAGGGGAATTTCAATCACGACAATGCGCGCGCCGTGCCTGCGCGCGGCGCGCACCAGCCGCGCTTCTTCCTTGCGCACCAGCGGGTGGAGGATGGCTTCCAGGGTTTTCAGCTTCTCAGGATTTCCAAACACCGCGCTGCCCAGCTTGGTTCTGGAAATGGCGTCTCCTTCTCTCGCCGCCGGAAAAGCCCTGCCGACCGCCTCCACGCCTTCGCCGCCTGCGCTTAAAAGCGCATGGGCGATGGCATCGGCGCTGAAGGTGTGTGCGCCCAGGCGTTTAAACTGCGCGGCTACGGTCGATTTGCCCATGGCGATGCCCCCGGTGAGGCCGACGACGATCATGAAAGTAGCATGCGCGCAAGCGCGGGCGTCACCTCCGGCCTGCGCCCGAACCACGCTTCGAACCCCGGCACCGCCTGGTGGATCAGCATGCCGATGCCCGAAACCGTGGGGTGACCGGCGGCCTTGGCAAGGGTGAGAAACGCCGTTTCACCGTAAACAATATCGGCGACCGGCGCTTGTCTTTCCACTGAGCTGAAATCATGGATCGGCGCGCCGGCTCCGTCCAGGCCTATACTGGTGGTGTTGACGACAAGCGTGGCGCGGGAGAGGGCTTTGTTATCGTCCAGCGGATGCACATGGATGGGAAACGGCGCAAAATGCTCCGCCAGCGAAGCGGCGCGCGCGGGCGTGCGGTTGAGGAGGGTTATTTCCTCGGCACCGGCACCGATCAGCCCATGGATGACCGCCCGCGCCGCGCCGCCTGCGCCTAAGATCACGGGATGCTTCAAGTGCGGCACCGTGTCGCTCAAGGCGTTCTTCAGGTTTTCCATGAACCCGTATGCGTCGGTGTTCGTCCCGTGCAGCGTGCCCGACGTGCTGATAGTGACGGTATTGACCGCGCCGATCTTCCGGGCGGCATCGTCGATGCTGTCCAGATGCTCCATCACCGCTTGCTTATGGGGCACGGTGATGTTGAAACCTTTAAACCCCAGCAGCGGCAGCGCTTTCACCGCCTGTCCCAGATGCTCAGGCCGCACCGCGAGCGGCATATACGCGCCATCGATGCCCAGTTCTTTCAGCCAGTGATTGTGCAGCTTCGGTGACAGGGAATGCGCGACCGGCCAGCCGATAACGCCCGCAAGCGCTGCTCCGCCGGAGATCATGCCTCCGCTCCGGTGTGTTTCTGGTAGTATTGCAGAATGGTGGCCGCCGTTTCCTCCACCGAGCGGCGGGTGACATCGATAACTGGCCAGCGGTGGCGGTGGAAGAGGCGGCGCGATTCCTGCAATTCCATCTGGATGTTCTCGCTGTCCACGTAGTTGGTCTCCTCGTCCTGCTTGATGGCTTGCAGGCGCGAACGGCGGATATCCTGCAGGCGGTCGGGGCTGATGGTGAGGCCGATCACCAGGGGTTTCTTCAAATCCTCCAGGATAGGGGGGAGCGGGCAGCCGAAGACGAAGGGGATGTTGGCGGTTTTATACCCCTTGTACGCCAAGTACATGCAGGTAGGGGATTTGGAGGTGCGGGAGGGGCCGACCAGTACGATGTCAGCGTCGTCCAACTCCCAGTGGCTCTGCCCGTCGTCATGCGCCAGCGCATAGTTGATGGCCTCGACACGGCTGAAATACTCGTCATCCAGCGCATGCTGGCGCCCCGGCAGGGCGTGGACTTCCTGGCCCAAAAAACTGGAGAATTCCGCCACCACCGCGCCGATGGCGGAAATGCAGGGCTGACCGTGCTTGTGGCAGATTTTTTTCAGCATCTCGATCATCTCCGGCTCGACGATGGTGTGCATCACCGGCCCCGGTTCGGCGTCGATGGCCTGGATGACGCGCTCCATCTGGCTTTTGGTGCGCACCAGCGACCAGACATGCTCCTGGGGGTCAAAATCATCAAACTGCGCGCCTGCCGCCCGCGCCACGGAGCTGGCGGTTTCGCCCGTGGAATCGGAGACGAGATGAAGGTGGAAATGCTTGGGCGGCATGGCTGGGCTTTACCCTTGTGGATAACAGGCGGGATAAGCGCGGGACGGAGAAGGGGATAGCCTTCCATGCACTACTTATCACCACTTCTGGATAGCGTATCCTCTCGCTTATGCACAAGGGGATAAACCTATCCCGCGTCTGTGGAAACGGCACA
>CAYMDD010000107.1:0-5998 GCA_964389045.1 uncultured Rickettsiales bacterium | reverse complement strand
GCTGAAGGCGCGCGAGCAGTTCGCCGTGCCGCGCCGCACGCAGATCGAACTCTCTGAATTTGAAGCCGATATGGAAGACCTGATCCAGCGCGAGGATATGGTGGTGACGGTAACCTTAAACGGTTACATCAAGCGTACACCGCTGGCGGCTTACCGCGCGCAGCGCCGAGGCGGCAAGGGTAGGAGCGCCATGAGCATGCGCGATGAGGATGTGACAGCGGAGCTGTTGGTGGTCAATACCCATACCCCGGTATTGTTTTTCTCCAGCGCCGGTAAGGTATATAAGCTGAAAGTCTATAAGCTGCCGCTTGGCGCGGCGAATACACGCGGCAAGGCGCTGGTCAATATTTTCCCGCTCGCGGAAGGCGAAACCATCACCAACTTCATGCCGCTGCCGGAAGACGAGACGGCGTGGGATGCGATGAATATTTTCTTCTCCACCGCTTCCGGCAATGTGCGGAGGAATGACCTCTCCGATTTCCATGACATCCGCACTAGCGGCAAAATCGCCATCCGGCTGGATGAAGGCGACAGCCTGGTCGGCGTGCGCGTATGCAAAGAGTCCGACCATGTGCTGCTCTCCGCGCGCAGCGGCAAGTGCATCCGCTTCCCAGTGACGGAAGTCCGCGTATTCAAATCCCGCACCTCGGACGGTGTGCGCGGCATGCGTTTGAGCCAGGGCGACGAGGTGGTGTCGATGGCCATTCTCGCCGAAAGCAACGCCACGCCGGAAGAGCGCTATACCTATCTGAAGGCTGCAAGCGCCAAGCGCCGCTTGACGAACGGCGAGGCGGAGGAGGAAGCTCCAAATGCCGGTAGTGAGGAAGGAGTAAAGGAAGTCAGCCTTTCGGAGTCGCGTTTCATGGAGATGGAAAGTGCCGAACAGTTCATCCTCACGGTAACGGAAAACGGCTACGGCAAGCGCTCCAGCGCCTATGAATACCGCGTGACCGGCAGGGGCGGCTCCGGCATCGTGGGCATCGTGACTTCGGAGCGAAACGGCGCGGTGGTCTCCTCCGGCGCGGTGGAAGCGGATGATGAGATCATGCTGCTGACCGACAAGGCCACGCTCATCCGCACGGAGGTCAAAGACATCCGCATTGCGGGCCGCAACACGCAGGGCGTCACTATCCTCAAAGTGGCGGAAGGCGAGAAAGTCGTCTCCGTGGTGCGCTTTGCAGCCGATGCGGCGGAGGAAGCGGAGGGTGAAACCTCGGAAACTGCTTCTTAAGGACATCCGCGATGTATCTTATCAGCGCCAGCAGCCTAGCGATTTCGCTGAGACAAAATACGTTAAGCGAACGCGCGAAGATGCATTACCTGTTGCTCGGCAGCGTAATGCTTGCCGTGGTGAATTGCACCTATCTGCTCGCATGGCTGGAGTATACGCTGGAAAAGCTGAATGCGTTTGACCATCTCGCCGATGCGGTTGTCATCATTTTCCAGGCGTTAATCGTCCTGTCCGCGTTCAACGCCAATGCGCAAGGAGATAACAGGCATTTCATCGAGCGCTTCATCTGCCTTTCCGTGCCGGTTACGGTGCGGGTTTCCGTTATCGCTGCATTCTTAGCCATCCCGCTCGTTTGGACGCAGGAAAGTGTAATAGGCGCTGAAGCCCTTGAAGCCACCACCGTATTCGATGTGATGTTTACCTTCGTCTTTAGCCTTCTTTTCCTGTGGCAGATGCGCAAATACATGCGCATTGCATCTGGTTATCATGCCGAAGCGAGTTCGGCATGACGGCGATTCCCCGCATCGGCATCTACCCCGGCACGTTCGACCCCATCACCACCGGGCATCTGGACATCATCGCCCGCGCGCTGCACGTAGTAGACCGGCTGATTATTGGGATTGCACTGGATACCGGTAAAGCGCCTATCTTTAGCCTAGAGGAACGCGCGGCGCTGGTGCGTTCGGATGTGGACGCGCAGATGGGCATGGAAGCGGCACGGGTTGAGGTGAAAACCTTTTCCGGCCTGCTGGTGAACTTCGCGGAAGAGGCCGGCTCACGCATCATCATCCGCGGCATCCGCGCCGTGTCGGATTACGAGTACGAATTCCAGATGGCCTGCATGAACGCAAGGCTGAAACCCGATATCGAAACCGTGTTTCTAACGGCGTCCGAGGATACGCATTTCATCTCCTCCCGCTTCGTCAAGCAGATCGCCAAGCTCGGCGGCGATATCTCCACCTTCGTCTCCCCCAACGTAGCGAAGCATTTACAGCGTTACTACGCCGGTTAACCTGCCTCTGCATAGGAGAAGAAGCTGGAGATGACAAGGTAGCAGGCCGCTCGAAGGACATGACCGCACGAGTTTTTTCTTCATGTTTAAATTTTCAGCGGCTTATGCTAAGATGAATCCGTATTTCGCATCTTAGTGAAATATGCGTAAGGCAAGGATGCTTGCGCTCCTTTCCCTTCAACGGATGATGCGCTTTGCCGGGAGGCGGGCGCGTCTACAGGAGTTCAGTGATGAACACCCTCACGAAAGGCACCGAGGAATTCGATCTGGGTTCTCTGCACGGCAGCCGGATGGGGCGTTTCTTCAACGCCGCCAATCGCGGCCCGTTCACCCTGCGCGTCGTGCTCGCCACGCGCGCCGGGGGCGAAGAGGTCTCGCTCCTGCCCGGCGATTTCACGCCGGACACGGCGTTTGCCAGAGGCAAGCGCACCCTCATCGTCCACGCGCAGCCGACCAAGGCTGAGTTCCGGGCGCTGGCAAAGGCCTCCGGCTTCTGGGCTGCCGTCCGGCAGTACCTGAAGAGCCTGAAGCCGCAGAAGAGGCTGCTCTACTTCTAGGAGGGCGCCGCCCGCGCGACATTCCACTCAAGGAATCTCGCGCGGGATTTTTTTAAAGCTATACCATGAGAACATAAAAAAACCTGACAGACTTAAACGGCCTGTCAGGCTCGCGGGGCTTTATCCCCGTGATGGCTTAACGGCCAAGCGGCCCCGGGTTGGGGTGGCTACTTGCCCTTGACGATCTTGACGATCGCCTCGATGATCTTGACAATCCCAGCGCCACTGCCGGGTACGGCGCGCAGCATGGGAAGGCTCCTTTATGCAAGGAGGGCAACACCGCAAAGAACCCGCGATGTCTAGCTCCGCCGCTGGATAAGTATTCATCGCGGGGAAGCAGGTGTCCTTATGATACAAATACCCTATATCTGCCCTGTCAACCGGAATCTGCATATAACGTAAGCGTATAGGATTGATTGCACTTTCCTTGTAAAACGCTCAATACCCAAATTAACGCGAAACCTCACCTCGCGCCTTGACTTTCTTCTCCCCAATCCCTAATCCCTTAACCCTCATATGGCGGGTGTAGCTCAGTTGGTTAGAGCACTAGATTGTGATTCTAGGGGTCGCGGGTTCAAATCCCGTCACTCGCCCCATAAGCCGATGGTTTAAAAGCGGTTATCATGACTCAATCTCACGAAAATCTTACCCAGCTTGGGCAACAGTCACCGTTGCCCGCGTCGCCGGAGGCGGCGGTGTTGGAGCGCGTGCCGAACCCGCATCCGGGCCATTCCTACGCCGTGCGCTTCACCGCGCCCGAATTCACCTCGCTCTGCCCCATCACCGGCCAGCCGGATTTCGCCCAGCTGATGCTTGATTACGTGCCGGGGGAGTGGCTGGTGGAGAGCAAATCCTTGAAACTCTTCTTAGGCTCCTTCCGCAACCACGGCGCCTTCCACGAGGATTGCACGGTGGCGATTGCCCGCCGCGTCATCGAGGCGATTGCGCCAAAGTGGCTGCGCATCGGCGGATACTGGTACCCCCGCGGCGGCATGCCGATCGATGTGTTTTACCAGACGGGCGACCCGCCCCATGGCGTATGGATCCCCCCGCAGGACGTGCCGAATTACCGGGGCAGGGGCTAAACCCTATTTGCAGATCATCTCTTCCAGTGTTTTGCGGACTTTCGCGCCGATATCCTCGCGCGCCAGCGCATAGGCCACGTTGGCGGCAACGAAGCCGGTCAGCCCGCCGCAATCGTAGCGCGTGCCTTCGTATTTGTAGCCGTAGACGGCTTGCGTTTTAATCAGCGAGCTGATGGCGTCCGTCAGCTGGATTTCGCCGCCCGCGCCCGGCTCTTGCTTGGAAAGCGCCTGGAAAATCTCCGGCTGCAGGATGTAGCGCCCGATGATGGAAAGCGTGGAGGGCGCATCCTCCGGCTTGGGCTTTTCCACCAGGCCTTTGGCCTTGACCGCGCGCGCATCGGCGGGCTTTGCCTTCGTGTCGATATCCACGATGCCGTAGCTGGCCGTATGCTCCCGCGGGATTTCCGTCACCGCCAGCATGTTGCCGCCCAGATTCCCGTACGCCTGGCACATCTGCTTCAGGGCGGGCGTTTCGGAGAGCACCATGTCGTCGGCCAGGATCACTGCGAACGGCTCGTCGCCGATGAGATGCCTTGCGCACCATACCGCGTGGCCTAAGCCCATCGGCTCCTGCTGGCGGGTGAAGAAGATGTTGCCTGCGGGCGGCACCCAGCCGCGCGTTAGCGCCAGCTCTTTTTTCTTGTTCTTTGCCGTTAGGATATTCTCCAGCTCGTAGGAATGGTCGAAATGGTTGGAGATGGCGTTTTTGTTTCTCCCCGTGATGAAGATGAACTGCTCGATCCCTGCATCGCGCGCCTCCTCGAACGCGTAATGGATGATGGGCTTATCCACCACGGGGAGCATTTCCTTGGGCATCGATTTCGTGGCGGGCAGGAAGCGCGTGCCTAACCCCCCGACGGGGAATACGGCTTTACGGACTTTGGCGTGGGACATGGATCGTTCGCTTATCTTCGTTAATTAATGGACGGAGAGGTTTTTTAACCGTTTCATGCTCCAAAAGTCAAAGGGGAATTGCTTGACAGGCGCTTGAAATCTACTATGTTCTAGCGCCTTAAACGGTCGCGGCATTCAAGGAATTTTTACCAATGGCAAACAAGAATATTGTTTTAATCCGCTTACTTAGCTCGGCTGGTACGGGATATTTTTACGTGGCAAAGAAGAATCCGCGCAAACAAACGGAAAAGCTCAAATTCCGTAAATACGATCCCAAGGCGCGTAAGCACGTGGAATTCAACGAAGCGAAAATCAAATAACGCGTATGGCGGCTGCTCCCGAATCTGCCGCCACGGATGCGGCGCCCATCCCGCAAACGCAGGCCGAAACAGGCCTGCCGCCGGAAGTGCCGTATGAGCTGACGGCGGAGAAGATGTTCAAGGACACGTTCGTGTTCCTGGCGCTGATGTTCGCCATTTTCTACTTTCTGCTTATCCGCCCCCAGCAAAAGCGTCTGAAAGCGCACGAAACGCTGCTCAAAGACTTGAAAAAAGGCGATAAAGTCGCCACCAACGGCGGCATCCTCGGCACGGTGGTGAAGCTGGAAGGCGATGATGTCGCAGTCATCGAGGTGGCGCAAGGCGTGCGCATTCGCGTGGAAAAGAGCGCCGTCTCCAGCCGCATCGCCAAAGATTCCCCCCTTTCCGCCACCGCCAACGATAATTAAAGGCTTCCTCCGATGATGCATTTCTCGCCCCTCAAGATCGTGATGATCTTGGGCGCATGCCTCCTGTCGCTTATCTTCGCGCTGCCGACGTTTTTAAGTCCTGAGCAGCGCGCGCGCCTGCCGCAATCGCTTGCCACACAAACCGTGAATTTAGGCCTCGACCTGCAAGGCGGATCGCACCTGCTGCTGGGCATCGATTTCGATGCCTACATGCGCGAGCAGACGGCAATTCTGCTCGACGAAATCCGGGGACGTTTGCGCGCCGAAAAAATCGGTTACAAGGGCTTAAGCGCCAAGGACGGGCGCGTGGTCTTCGGCTTGCGCGACGAGGAGGGGTACGACATCCCCAAGATCCTGCGCGCCATCGACCAGGATTTGCAAGCGGAGCGCCTGGAGAGTGGCGAATACGCGGCGTTTTACGATGAGCGCTGGCTGGCGATGCGAAAGAACCAGCTGCTGGAGCAATCGCTCCAGATCGTCGAGCGCCGAGTG
>CAYMDD010000106.1:0-6012 GCA_964389045.1 uncultured Rickettsiales bacterium | reverse complement strand
ATACGGTGGCCACGCCCGGTGCGCTTACGCTTTCCATTACTGCGCTGGGTTTAGTGCCCAAGGGCCAGGCGCTCACGCGGTCAGGCGCAAAGCCGGGCGACGATGTATGGGTATCGGGAACGATCGGTGACGGTGCGCTGGGGCTTGCATCCTTGTATGCGGGCAAAAGCGGCGAAGAATATTTAGCGCAGCGCTACCTGCTGCCCGAGCCTCGTTTGGCATTGGGGCGGGCGCTACGCGGCATTGCCACCGCCTGCATGGATATCTCAGACGGGCTGGTGCAGGATGCGGGACACATTGCCCAAGCTTCCGGCGTGAGAATGGCGCTTTATGCTGATGCCGTGCCGGTAAGCGGTGCTGCCCGCGCTCTGCTGACCGGCGGCGATACTGCGCCAGAGGCGCTGCTTGCCGGCGGAGACGATTATGAGTTACTGTTCACCGCTTCGCCTGGCGAGCGTGGGCAGGTGGAAGGGTTGGGCTATCCGGTCGCGCGTATCGGTGTGGTGGAGAATGGGAGCGGCGTGCGCGTGCTGGGTGCGCAAGGCAATACATTTACCTTTGCCCATACAGGGTATCGGCATTTCTAATCTTATGCTGCCAGCTTGCCGCGAATGCCGTGCAGCTGGCGATACGAAAGCGCCTCGGCGATATGGCGTTGCCCGACGGTTTCCGCGCTTTCCAGATCGGCGATGGTGCGTGCGACGCGAAGGGTGCGCGTCAGCCCGCGCATGGAAAGCTTCAATTGTTCGGTGGCCTTGTTCAGCAGCTGGTCTGCCTGCCCGTCCGCCGCTACTATTGCTTTAAGTGCTTCGCCGCTGATTTCGGTATTGGTGCGGTAAGGCAGCTGCATCTTCGCATAGCGTTCTTTTTGGATGTTTCTGGCACTGGCGACGCGCGCGGCCACGGTGGCCGACGGCTCGCCGCTTTGGGCAGAGAGCATGGCAAGCGGCGACATTTCCGGCACATCGATGGAGAGGTCGATGCGGTCAAGCAGCGGACCGGAAATGCGCGTCTGGTAATCCTCGGCGCAGCGCGGCGCTTTGTTGCAGGCGCGGGCTGCATCTGCCAGATGGCCGCAGCGGCAGGGGTTCATGGCGGCGATCAATTGGAAGCGCGCCGGGTAGGTGACATGGGCGGCGGCGCGGGCGACGGTGATGCTGCCCGATTCCATCGGCTGGCGCAGCGCTTCGAGCACCGGGCGTTGGAACTCCGGCAGCTCATCCAGAAACAGCACGCCGCAATGGGCGAGCGACACCTCTCCGGGGAGCGCTTTCTTTCCGCCTCCGGCGATGGCGGCCATCGAGCTGGAATGGTGCGGGTCGCGGAACGGGCGCAGGCGGCTTAAGTTCCCGCCCTCCAGACGCCCCGCCACGGAGGCGATCTGGCTGACCTCCAGAATCTCCTCCGTATCGAGCGGCGGCAGGATGCCGGGCAGGCAGGAGGCCAGCAGCGATTTGCCCGCGCCGGGAGGGCCGCACATTAGCAGGTTATGCGCGCCGGCGGCGGCGATTTCCAGCGCGCGCCGCGCGGTTTCCTGGCCTTTGATTTCGCGCATGTCAGGGACGTTCGCGGCCTTGGCGGGTGCGCCCGGCTCCGGCTGGGAGAGGAGCTGCAGGCCTTTAAAATGGTTGATAAGGGAGAGCAGCGAATGCGGCGCTAAAATACGTTCCAGCCCCGACCACGCGGCTTCGCGGCCATTGGCTTCCGGGCAGATGAGGGAGAGGCCTTCCGCATTGGCATGGAGCGAGGCCGGGAGCACACCGGAGACGGGAAGGATGCGGCTGTCGAGCGAAAGTTCGCCTAAACTCACATATTCCGCCAGTTCGTCCTGCGGCAGCACGCCCATCGCCACCAACAGCCCCAGCGCGATGGGCAGGTCGAAATGGCTGCCTTCTTTCAAGATATCAGCGGGCGCCAGGTTGATGATGATTTTCCGCGCGGGCAGCGCCAGCCCCAGCGCATGGATGGCGGCGCGCACCCGCTCGCGCGATTCGGCCACGGCTTTATCGGGCAGGCCGACAATGGTAAACGCAGGCAGGCCGGGCGCAATCTGCGCCTGCACTTCGATCGGCACCGCGCCCACGCCTTCGAAACTCACCGTGCGGAGCGTGGCAACCATTACTTCTTGCTGCTGCCCAGAAGCGAGACGATTTTTTCCAGCAGCTCCATTTCGTCTTTCTGCAATTTCTTGGATTCGATGATGTCCGTGCTCTCGCCCTTGGCGAATTTCGCGGGGCCGGAATAAAAACCGCTATGCTTCACCAGGTCGAACAGATCGGGCGCTTCGCCGCGCTCGGCGATCATTTTCAGCAGGATCAGATTTTCCTCGCGGTTGCGCTTGACGGCTTCGTAATAGCGGAATTCGTCCATCGCGGCGCGGTACTGGCGCAGGAAAAAGAAGGCGATGAATTCAATGAAAAAAAGAATGCCGAAGCTCGGCAGCAGCGAAAGCACGCGCGCGGCGAGCGAATTGGTATCTACCGCCATCAGCGTGGCTTCCGCATTGATGCGGGAGGCCATCGTATAGAAAAACACTAGCCCCGAAAACGCCACCAGCACGCCCACCAGAAGATACACGCCCGCGCGGTTGTAGATGGCGGAGGAAAGCTGCTTGGATTCGCCGACATAGCCGTTCAGCACGGAAAGAGCGCCGCGGTCATTGCCCTTGGATCTGCGCGGGAAAAAATCCGCGCTTTCATGTGCGTAGAGCGGTTGAAAATCGGCAACGGCGTGGTGGATATCCAGCATCTCGATACCGGCGTAATCCCTCTCTTTCGGGGCATGCAGCCGTGCGCGCAGCGCCTCGAACGGGAGGGCATTAAAAATCAGCTTGAACGCAATGGGAAACATCAGTGTCAGCGCGCTCAACTGCAATGCAGTGAAGCGCTCGGAAAGAATGGCGCCGAGGCGGACGGCGGGGAATTCGGTGAACAGCGCCAGGAGAATCCCCGATGAGAAAATAAACGCCAGGAGAAGCCAGAAATAGGCTTCCAGCGGCACGCGGTATCCCTGTGCAAGAGGAAGGCTACTCAGCTTGAGCACTGGCGCGGCAGCGTTGTCGTCGGGTTTTTTCTTAAGCATTTGCGGCGCATTATAGCGCCCCTGTCCACGCTTGCACCTTATTTCGGTAAAGATTTTAGCAATTGTGCCGTTTCGTAGAGCGGCAGGCCAACCACGTTGGAATGGCTACCGGAGATGAATGGGATATAGGCCGCGGCCAAGCCCTGAATGGCATATCCACCCGCTTTGTCACGCCATTCGGAGGAAGCGATATAGGCGTCGATCTCCCGCTTCTCCAGGCGCTTGAACTGCACTACCGAGAGCGCATTGCGCCGTTTGAGCGCGCCGCCGGGCAGGATGAGGGCTACGGCGGTGGTCACGCGGTGGCGCCGCCCGGAGAGCTTTTCGAGGCAGTTGCGCGCCGTTTCCTCATCCACCGCTTTCGGCAGGATACGCCTGCCCATATGGACGACCGTATCGGCGGCAAGGATATATGCGCCTTGGCGGGAAGCTGCCACCGCTTCGGCTTTTTGCCCGGCCATGCGCAGCGCGTACGGCTCCGGCAGCTCGCCTTTTTGCGGCGTTTCGTCGATGCCCGCTTCTACCACTGCATCGGGTATGACGCCGATGGCCTTGAGCAACTCGAGGCGGCGGGGGGAGGCGGAAGCGAGGATCAGCAACGCGCTCACATCCCCAGCGTGCGGATGTGGCGCAGCGCCACCATCAGCACGGAAATGTCGTAGCTGTCGCGCGCTTTCAAATCGTCGAGGAAACGGGCGAAGCGGGCGATTTCCTCCGTATGCGCGGACGCCCAGCTCTCCACGCCGGTGGCGCAGGTGTCGCTTTCGCATAAAGCGCCGATGACCAGCGCGGTAAGCCGCGTCTGCTCGTCGTAGAGGTCTTGGGTGAGCGATTGGACGGCGATCCGGTCCCAGTGGCTTGCCGGGCGGATGGCGGATGCATAGCCGCGCAGCCAGCCGAATTTAAGGCGAGCGCCCAGGTCGAAATAGACCTGGCCGACGGTGACGATGGGCATGCCCGACTGCTTGGAGACGGTGATGACATCGGGCGCGGAGGCAAGCATTTCCAGCCCCGCGCCGGAGGCCGCCAATTCCTTCGAGACGCCAAGCGAGAGGAAATGCTCGTTCATGCGCGTGAAATTGGCGCGGGTGGCCTCCGAATGCATGGCTTCCTGGTGTTGCAAGAAATCGGCCACGCCGGGCTTGAGTTCCTGCATCAGCGTTTCGGTGTCGAGCGGGTAGTGCCGCTGGCGCAGCAGCCACAACGTCACCCGCTCCAGGAGTGCAGTAATGGCGATGTGCATCTCCGCCTGACCTTGCGCCGTCATCGTGCCCGCGGAATGCTCGATGGCATTCCATAACCCCCTCAAGCCGAAAGCGTCGCGCCCTACCGCATAGGCGCAGGCGATATCGCGGGCGGGGAGCGCGGTCGTTTCCGCCATGTCATGGAAAAAGGTGATACCCGCGCGGTTGACCAGCGAATTGGTCATGACGGTGGCGATGATCTCGCGGCGCAAGGGATGCGCGTTGATTTCGTCCGCATAGGCGGTTTGCATAGCCTTGGGGAAATAGCGCGCCAGATCATGCGCGAAATACGGCTCATCCGGCAAATGCGATTCGAGCAGCTGCGGGTAGAGCCGCATCTTGGCATAGGAGAGCAGCACGGCGATTTCCGGGCGCGTCAGCCCTCTGCCCGCCAGCTTCATCTCGGCGATGAGCTTGTCGGAGGGGAGGAATTCAATCGCCCGGTCGAGAAGTCCCGCGCGCTCCAGCCCCTGCATCAGCTGCTGCTGCGATTCAAGCAGCGCCACGCCCTGCTGCTCGGCGATGGTGATGGCCTGCGTCTGCAAATGGTTGTCTTTCAAGACCAGGTGCGCCACTTCCTCCGTCATGTCGGCGAGCACCTGGTTGCGCTTCTCCAGCGTTAGCTTGCCGCGGGAAAGCGCGCCCTGGAAGGCGATCTTGATGTTGACCTCATGGTCGGAGCAATCGACGCCCGCGGAATTGTCGATGGCGTCGGTGTTGAGCCTGCCGCCCTTGCCTTCCGGCCCGCCGAGCCTTGCGTATTCGATGCGCCCTTTCTGCGTAAAGCCCAGATTGCCGCCTTCGCCCACCACCTTGCAGCGCAGCTCGCGCCCGTCCACGCGCAAGGCATTATTGGCGCGGTCGCCCACCTGTTCGTTTGTTTCTTCCTCTGCTTTCACATACGTGCCGATACCGCCGTTCCATAGCAGATCGACGGGCGCTTTTAAAATCGCGCGGATCAGCTCATCGGGCGCCAAGCCGCCGGAGGCGATGCCAAGAGCAGTTGCCGCTTCGGGGCTGACTTCGATATTCTTGGCCGTGCGGTCGAACACGCCGCTGCCTTTGGAGAGTAAGCCTGCATCGTAATCCTTCCAGGTCGAGCGCGGCAGGGCGAACAGGCGCTGTCGCTCGGCAAAGCTCTTCTTTGCATCCGGGGTGGGATCCAGGAAGATATGCATGTGGTTGAAGGCGGCGACCAGTCGGATATTGTCCGAAAGCAGCATGCCGTTGCCGAACACGTCGCCCGCCATGTCGCCGATGCCCGCAACGGTGAACTCGGCATGGTCGATGTCCACGCCCATCTCGCGGAAATGCCTTGTGACCGACACCCACGCGCCGCGCGCAGTGATGGCCATTTTCTTATGGTCATAGCCGACCGAGCCGCCGGAGGCGAACGCATCGCCGAGCCAAAAGCCGTATGCGGCGGAAACGGCATTGGCGATGTCGGAGAAGCTGGCCGTGCCCTTGTCGGCGGCGACCACCAGATAGGGATCGTCTCCGTCGTGCCGCACCACGTCTTTCGGCGGCACCACCGCGCCGCCCACGATGTTATCGGTGACATCGAGCAGGCCGGTCAGGTAAAGCTTGTAGCAGGCGATGCCTTCTTCCTGCACCGCTTCGCGCGTGCTGCCGGGGGCAAGTTGCTTGAGCACGAACCCGCCCTTGGATCCGACGGGGACGATGACGG
>CAYMDD010000105.1:0-6114 GCA_964389045.1 uncultured Rickettsiales bacterium | reverse complement strand
TTATGGGGGGGGGGGTTCGGCGGTTTCCGGCATGGTATTTACTCTTATCCGAGGCTGTGCGAGTATGGCTGAGTCACACTATACAGCATATCCCGGCATGAGCGCAAATCCCAATGGCTTCCGACCCTTACCAACACATGGCGCGCCAGTTCATCGAGCTTTGGCAGAAACAGCTCCGGCACGTGGTGCACAGCGAGGAGTTCTTACAAGGCATGATAGATGCGCTCGGGCAGGAGCGGCATGAGCCGCCAGCCCCTGCTCACCCACCTTCCGCTGCAGCTGACGATCGCCATGAGCGAATGGCTGAGTTCGACTACCGCCTGCGCAGCCTTGAGCGGCGTATCGCCGCACTCGAAGAAGCGGCTGCTGCAAGCAGTGGACGCCGAGGGAAGAAAGCGCCTGATCCGCGCCCTTGAGGGCATCCGCCGCTACCGGAATACGGCATACGCGCGCGAGCTGAAAGAGCCGCCGGTCATTGCGCGCTACGGCGCGGCGCGGCTGCTCGATTATTCGGCGCTGGCGCAGGCGAATGCGCGTCCCCTGCCCCCCTTGCTCCTCGTTCCCTCGCTGATCAACCGCTACACCATCCTTGATTTAAGCGCGCGCCGCAGCTTCGCCAGGCATTTAGCCGCGCAAGGCATCCCCACGCTGCTGCTCGACTGGGGAGAGCCGGGAGAGCGCGAGCTTGGCTATGATTGCGGGGATTATGTCACCGCCACCCTTTTGCCCGCGCTGCGCTTTGTCCGTGAGGCATCGGGAGCCAAGCCCGTCCTGGCCGGGTATTGCATGGGCGGAATTTTGAGCCTTGCGGCTGCGGTTGCCGAGCCGGGAGGCGTGGCAGGCCTGGCGCTGCTGGCGACGCCGTGGGATTTCCACGCGGAAGGCGTGCAGCGCATCCGCCTCGATGCGGCGATGCGCGCCCGCATCGAGGCGCTGCTGGAGGCCGAGCGAAGCATCCGCCCGGAATGGGTGCAGGCGTTGTTTCTCCTGCAGAACCCCTCCGCATTCGCGGAAAAATTCCGCCGCTTCGCCGCGCTGAAAGACAAAAGCCCGTGCATCCAGGAATTCATGGCGCTCGAGGAATGGGTGAACGACGGCGTGGCCATGAGCCGCAACGTGGCCAAAGAATGCCTGCTCGGCTGGGTGCAGGAGAACCGGCTTGCGCGCGGCGAATGGCGCGTGGCGGGCTTGCCCGTGCGCCCCGATACTTTAAAACGCATGCCGGTGTTCGCCGCCGTGCCGCGGCACGACCGCATCGTGCCGGAAAGCTCCGCCCTGCCACTGGCCGAAAGCCTGCCGTGCAGCACGCTCGTCCAGCCGGTTTCCGGCCATGTGGGCATGATCGTAGGCAGCCGGGCGCGGAAGGAATTGTGGGAGCCGTTTGTGGCTTGGTATTCTGTCATCCCCGCGCAGGCGGGGATCTAGAGCCATACGTTCAGGCGGTGCGGATGCCCTAGATCCCCGCCTGCCCGGGGATATGGCTTTTTGTAAAGCATAACGGGAGTATGTACTTAGCGAAAGCTGCTAAATCCTCAATTTTTCACATAATCTTAACTTTTGAAATGTTGGTTGTGTGATATTCTAGGGCATTACATAGTGCAACTGACATGGTTATATGGACTCGAAAAGCGACTCCAAGAACGAGCAACCCACTGAAAGTCCAGAAGATTCCTTGGTGTTGAAGCGGCAGTCTCGGAGACTGTTTGTAGCAAAGGCCGCAACATATGTGGGGGTGATCGGCTCACTCTTGGCATTACGAAGAAACGAATTCCACGACCAGTTGGTTCAAGTTGAAAAGCAATACTTCGAAGCTAACGGATTCCCGGCGGCAGAGCCAACTACCATCCCTGATCGCCCCTTCATTCATAAGCGGTTCCGGGAAATGGAAAAGGACGCTGGCTTAGATGGCGTGAAGCTTTGCATCAGCAAGATTTCCAAGGAGATGTCGATGTCTCTTGGATCGTTGCCATGGATAACGTCTATCGGCAACAAAGTAGTAATCTCGCAGGCTGCATTAGACTTGCTGAATGATAGAGAAGTTGTAGCCGTACTTGGGCACGAATTAGGTCACTTGAAACATGGCGGACATCAAGCGGCAATGCTTCTGCTACCGGAAGAAATTAGCCTTGGTGTTGCAGTCGCAGCCGGCACAGGTATGCTTCTGGCAGCACGTAAAGCGCGACAGGATGCTACTGGAAGTGATGGAGAAAAACCAAGAGTCTCCCGACGGAATCTATTTAAGGCTGGTGCCACCGCCGTAGTTTCTGGAGGAGTTATGGAAGTTGGCGTTACCAGCACAGGCTTCAGGGGAGCGATACAACGCCAAAATGAATATAGAGCAGATAAAGAATCTGTCATTCTCTCGGGCGACAAAGACGCCCTAATCTCGGCGTTCCTCAAGTTTTATCAAGAGGATTTGGATAGGGGCTTTATCTATGATGGCTCTCTAAGTCATCCGACATTTCCTCAACGCATAGAGCGACTGAATAGCCGTTAGAACTGTTGCGTTAATGAAGCGAGCGGGAAATCAGTTCTTTGCGTCTATCTTATCGTCCTTCAGTTTAAGCCATCCAGTTTCAGGGTGTTTTTTCTGTAAAGCTTTAAACGCACCCCGGACAATGGAGATAACCACGCCTTACCGCGTCAACGCGGACACGCTGCGCCCCATCCTCAACGCGCAGGTAAATGCCGCGACACACATTATGACGGACGAAGGCGCGGCGGCCAAGAAGATCAGTAGCGAGTACCAGCGTCACGACATGGTGAACCACGGCATCGGCGAGTACGTCCAGGGGGGTGCACACCAACACCATTGGAAGCTTTTTCTCTATATCTAAGAGAGGTATGTAGGTGTTTACCAGCACTATAGCGAGCAACATCTGAAACGGTATCTTTGTGAGTTTGATTTTCTGTACAGCGAATGTAAGCATCTCGGATGCTGACAAAGCTTCCGCTAATCTCACGGGCATCGTTAGCAAGCGCCTTACCTATCACGGGACTAATAGTCAAACGGCGTAAGGATTGACATTGTTAACCCTTACGCTATAAAATGCCAGGCGTGAAGGCGGCGGGTATCGAACCCGCTAGCGTTGGGTGGGAAACCTTGATCAGTTCCAAAACCGCCCCCACACTTAATAAACCGCCAAGGGCGGTCAGAGATGAAAGCTCACTTCTGACCGCACCAAGGCGGGTGTCGCTCCAACCCTCCGGTAAGGCCGCCGTCCAGTTCAGATGGACGGCGGTTTCTTGTTTTAGGCCCACCCTCACGCCCCGGAAGGCATTGGACGGAGGAGGCCATTCGTCAAACTCCGGGCTGAAGGTGCCACCTTGCTGCAGCATTCTTGCCTGGACTCGGATGTTGCTTAAAGATTTTGGGATTGTTGCGATAAACATTGGCAATCTTGCCGGACGCGGCGCGGGCATCAGTTGCTAAGGTTAGATTAGAATACCGCATTTCGTCGGACTTCTTCACCTCATCCGCCATGATGCTTGCAAAAGCAGGCTCCTTTATCGCATTCTTAAAGAGTCGAATCGACACATCATAAATAATTTTATCGAGATCATCCGGTTCAGGTTGGCTGTTCTTCTTCGCATCTTCCTTCTTTGCAACCTTTCCACTGGATGCCGAGCTTTCGTTGCTGAAGGTGCCTGCAAGCTTACGTTCCATGTTTCTAAGGAGCGGTATGTCTTCATCCTCTGGATGGCGCTTTGCTATCTCGTCCCAGAGATTGTCGGCAGCAAGCCGTAACGGCGAGGGGTTGGTCATCGTGATGGCTCCATAATGCGTTATCTGTCACGACAATACTTGGCGTTTTGAAAAAATCAACCTATATCTCGCGTCCACTCCTCGTGGGCATGGTTCGGCTACCGAAGCGGTTGATGCTGGAGAATTCGTTGCACTTGGAATAAAATTAGCTTTGCTATGCTGCGACCTCGCGCAAGATGCATTCGCGGAGACAAGGTGGGGGATCCAGAGCTATAATCTCCGTCCGTGCGGATGTCCTCGATCCCCGCCTGTGTGGGGATGACGGCTTTTTTGTAAAGTGTATGGTGTGCTTGACTTGTCTCTCGGCGAACACGACGCTGGACAGGTGGATTGGTTTCTCACTCTCCATTATGCCGGAAAGCTTCGCTGGCCGCGGCTTATGTTGACGGCTTCAGCGCACGCGCGTGGCCGAGATACGGAGGATGACATCCACCTCGTTTTTGACCGGCTCCGGCTTTGCCCATTCGCCTTGCCCTATGCCGAAATCGCTGCGTTTCAGGGTGATCCTGGCTTCGGCCTCCGCCTGATCGTTTTCGTATTTCGTTAAGGTGAAGGGGAGGATGAGCGGGATGGTTTTGTCGCGGATGGTCAAGGCGCCCACGGCTTCGTAGCGTCGGTCGCCCAGCGCGCGGAAGGAGGAAGCGGTGAATTTCGCCTTGGGGAATGCTTGCACGTTGAACCAATCGTCGGTTTTGAGGCCTTCCGTCATCTCGGCGTAGGAGGTGGCGACGCTTGCCATGTCGACGGCGATGTCGGCGCTGCTTTCCGCCGGCCTGACCGGATCGAAGCGGATGATGCCGCCGAATATTTTGAATTCGCCCTTGGCGGGCGCGGCGTTCTGCGTGGCGATGAAGGCGATGCTGCTGTTGGCGGCATCGATCTTGAACTGCGGCGCTTCCGCCCATGCGCCGGAAGCCCAGAAGAGGCTCAAGGCAACGATCAAGGCCTTGCGCATGGCAGCATCCTTTTCAGCGTTTCATCCTTGCGGATGAAGTGATGGTAGAGCGCCGCTCCCGCGTGCAGCGCGATGACGCCGATCAGCGCCCAGGCCAGAAGCTCATGCGCGTCGTGCATGAAGCGGCGCAGGCCGTCATCGGGCGCGACGGGGTTGGGGATGGTGAACCAGCCGTAGAACGATACGGGCAAACCGGCATAGGCGCTCATCAGCCAGCCGGTGAGCGGCATGAGGAACATGAGCGCGTAGAGCGCGAAATGCGAGGCGTGCGCACCCCACTGCATCAGGCGCGGCATGCCTTCAGGTAGCTTCGGCACCGTCTGGCTCAAGCGCCACGCCAGGCGCAGGCCTGCGAGCGCCAGGATCGCCATGCCGGTGGCTTTGTGCAGCCCGTAAATGCGGAAGCGGTCGGGGTTGAGCGGCATCCCGGTCATGTAGAGGCCGATTGTCAGCATGCCGAGGATGAGGACGGCCATGCCCCAATGCAGCGATTTGTGCACCGCCCCGTAGCGCCATTCGGTGTTGCGCCACTGCATGGGGTTATTTGGAGGCGATGTTCAGCTCGGTCTCGATGGCGATATCCACCTGGTCGCTTACTCCCGGGATGGCGTAATTCATGCCGAAATCGGAGCGCTTGATGGAGGTGGTGGCGCTGAAGCCCGCGGTTTTCTTCTGCGAGATCATGTTCATGCCGATTTTGTTCAAGGTCACGTCGAGCACGACCGGCCTGGTCTGCCCCAGGAGCGTCAGGTCGCCGTAGACTTTCGCGGTTTTCTCGCCCGTCACTTCCACCCTGGTGCTGACGAACTTGGCTTGGGGGAAAGTGCCGGCGCGGAAAAAATCGTCGTTTCTTAAATGCTCGTCGAATTTCGGCAGGCCGGTGGTGAGCGAGGCGATGTTGATGACCGCCTCCACCTTGGAGTTGACGGGGTTCTGCTCATCCAGCGTGAGCTTGCCGTCCACATCCATCCACTTGCCGGACGGCCTGGAGAAGCCGAAATGATCCGCCGACCAGACGATGTTGGTGTGGTTTTTATCGAAGGTGTAGACATCCGCGGCATGGGCGGGCGCGGAGGCGAGCAGGAACAAGCAGGCGAGGAAGCGGCGCATCGATATTCTCCATTTGGGATTGGGGAAGTCTTATAAGGATAAGCGCGTAAAAAGTGCATTCTTTATCGCCGCATCCCCTTTGCGCGTCAAGGCTATTCGGCCACGCGGGATAATCCTTGTATTGTTCCGGCTGACGCTTATATTTCCTGACTTGCTCCGCGCATTGAAGGCCCCTTCGTCTAGCGGTCAGGACACCGCCCTCTCACGGCGGCAACACGGGTTCGAGTCCCGTAGGGGTCACCACTTCTACTCAGAGTCCTTCTATACTAGCATGTTATTGATA